>DATMTO010000236.1:0-4340 GCA_035564055.1 Rhodocyclaceae bacterium
CAGACGGTTTTTCCCCGCTCATTTCGGCGTATCGCCACCCTGCTCGCTCGCCATAATTCAGTCAGGAAGCGGCCCCCATACCATTTGGGGTCGCGGAGGAACTATGGCAGACATCATTTGCATCATCGGTAACAAGGGCGGCACCGGGAAAACCACGCTTTCCCATATGCTGTGCCAGGGTATGGGCCTGCTCGGTCAGCGTTCGGTCTGCGTGCTGACCGACACCTCACGTGAGCCCCTGAGCCCCGAAGGCCGCCGCTATCTGGTGGCCGATGCGCGCACCCGCGAAGCCTTGTGCAAGGTCACCGACAAGATCCGCTCGCTCGACGCCTGGATGGGCGTCATCGATGGTGGCGGCAACCGGACCGAGATGGACCGCAAGCTTTACGGTCTCGCCGATCTCGTCCTGCTACCGTTCCGCGATTCGCACGAAGACATCCGCACCCTCATCCGCGACCTCGAAATGTTCCCGCGCGCCTACGCGATTCCAACCCAGTGGCCAGTCATCCCGTGGCAGCGCGATGCTGCCGACCGTACCATGGAGGAACTGCTGGCGCCCTATAGCGATCGCATCCTGATGCCGGTCAATACCTTCAACGCCACCAAGCTGCTGCTGAAGCGCGACATCGGCAACGACATTCCGCCACAGCTCGGCGAAGCCTGCTGCAATGTCGCGCGACAGGTACTCGACCTGTTGCAGATCCCGGTTCAGGTCGCTGAGCAGATGCCGCGCGTGGCCCGCCCGCTCGGCCCGACTGCTGCACCAGCCCAAGGGGCGGAGCACTCGCGGCCGCGGCAAGCCGCCATGGCCTGATGAGCGGCGGCCAGACCCCACCCGACCCTTTCGAGGCGATCAAGACACTCTGGGGCAGCATGGGCTTTGCCATGCCCGGCATGGTCGCCCCGACCATCGATACCGGGGAACTCGACAAACGCATTGCCGATCTGAAGGCGGTCGAAGGCTGGTTGCAAATGAATCTGGGCATGCTCCAGACAACCATTCAGGGGCTGGAAATGCAGCGCAGCACCTTGGCCGCCATGCAGGCCGCCATGTCGGCAAATCCGCAAACCCAAAAAGATAAAGAATGACACTTCCCAACGATCAACTGGCTGAACTCGCAAATGTCGAAGTTCAGCGCGAGGCTGCAGGGCTCGCCCAGGACGGATTCACCCGTATTTTTCGCCTGCTCGCCGAAGGCGACGAAGCCTCCGCCGAACTCGGTCTTTCGGTGATCGAGGCGCGCGCCCGCGACTGGGCGCAGAAGGGCGAGAGCGAGGATGCCAGAACCATGCGTCTGGCGCTGTTGATCAGCGGTCTCGACCAGTGGGGACTGGCCTGGACGCAGGCCTTCGGCCTCACCGCACTGCCCGGCCTGACAGCATTGCTCGGCAATCTGCGCAATCCGCTCGACGCTCAGGCCAGCGCGCGTTTCGAACAGCAGTTCGCGGCCATCGAGGCACGCGAAGACAACGCCATCGACTTCAAGGTGGAGCTGCGCCGCGGTATTCACCTGGCACTGTGGCATGCGATGGTGGCAAGCGAGGACCGCGATCAGGCGGAGCGCCTGCTCAAGCATCTGGGCAGCATGATGTTGACGCTGGTCGATCTCATGCCGACCTACGGCTGGCGGCTGGTCGCCGACGCGCTGGCGAATATCCAGCTGCGCTGCCTGGACCCGAATTTTGCCAACGATCCGGAAACCGGTTCGCTGGGGCAGGAAATGACGCAGGGATTGTATGCAGCGGTAAACCAGAACCTGCCGGCCGACGTGGCCAAGCAGGTGATGCTGCAGGCCAGTCAGGTAGTGATTGCCTGCCGTCAGGCACAGCGCGCCGCCGAAGCAGAGCGGTCGGCCGCAACCTGACCACGGTGAACGCAGCGCAAGCCGGTCGCGGCCGGCTTGCGCGAGCGCGACTTAAGCCTTTTTCGGCGGCTTGCTGCCATCCTTCTTGAAGCCGGTACCGAAGGACTTCTTGTCGCCGAAGCTCTTGCCGGTGGCCGCGCTCTTGTCGCCATAGGGCTTCTTGTCACCGAAGCGCTTATCGCCGTAAGCCTTTTTCTCGCCGTACGGCTTCTTGTCGCCGAAGGGCTTCTTGTCACCGTAAGGCTTTTCCGGCTTGCTCAGGGTCTTGCGCGGTTTGTCCGTACCTTGGCCAAAACCGCCTTCGTCCTTGGCGTAGCTCTTGCGCGCACGCGGTGCGGGTGACGGCGAAGAGCCATCGTCCGGCTTGATCATCAGTACGCGTTGGCGAATCCGGGTCTTCTGCAGCTTGTTCAGCAGCGCATCCGGCAACGCCGGCAGCTCGACCGTGCTGAACTCGTCGAACAGATTGATCTGGCCGATATCCTTGCCGGCGATACCGCCTTCATTGGCGATGGCGCCGACGATTTCCTTGGGCAGTACGCCGTGTGCCTTACCCACTTCAATGCGGTACTTCTGCAGATGACCATCGCTGAACTCGCGGCGCTTGGCGAGAATTTCGCTGCGCTGCTCCTTCTCCTCGGGCGTACGCTCGCGGGCGGGCTTGCGCTGGGCATCGGTTGAGAAGTTGGCGGTCTCGTAGTCACGGCCCTCCGGCTGCAGCGGACGATCGCGTTGCGCCAGCCAAGCCAGTGCCGCGGCGACTTCGTGCATACCGAGCTCTTCTTCGCGCGACAGATCGGCGACCACGGTCTCCATGAAGCCCAGTGGCTCGCGGTTGATCACATCGACGATCTGCTTCTTGAACTGAGCCACACGGCGATCGGCGACCGCCGCCATGGTCGGCAACTGGATCGCCTCGATCGGCTGACGCGTGGCGCGTTCGATTGCCTTCAGCATGCGCATCTCGCGCGGCGCGACGAACAGGATCGCGTTGCCGGCGCGGCCGGCGCGGCCGGTCCGGCCGATACGGTGCACATAGGACTCGGTATCGTAGGGCACGTCGTAGTTGATGACGTGACTGACACGCGGCACGTCGATGCCACGGGCGGCCACGTCGGTGGCGACGACGATGTCGAGAGCGCCGCTCTTCAGCTGGTCGATGACCTGCTCGCGCAGGCCCTGGGTCATGTCGCCATTCAGTGCCGAGGCGGCATAGCCGCGCGCTTCCAGCTTCTGTGCCACTTCCAGCGTGGCGGTCTTGGTGCGCACGAAGACGATGGCGGCGTCGAAGTTTTCTTCAGCCTCGAGAATGCGGGTCAGGGCTTCGGGCTTGTCGGCACCGCGCACCTGCCAGTAGGTCTGCTTGATGGCCGCGACGGTCGAGGTCGCCGCCTTGATCTTCACGCCTTGCGGTTCGCGCATGTAGGTATGCGCGATGCGACGAATCGCTTCGGGCATGGTCGCCGAGAACAGCGCCGTCTGGCGAGTTTCCGGCGTGTGGCCGAGGATCCATTCGACGTCGTCGACGAAGCCCATGCGCAGCATTTCGTCGGCCTCGTCCAGCACCATGACCTTCAGGTCCTTGAGGTCCATGCTCTTGCGTTCGAGGTGATCCATGACGCGACCCGGCGTGCCGACGATGACCTGAGCGCCGCGCGACAGCTGGCGCAGCTGCACCACCATGCTCTGGCCGCCGTAGACCGGCAGCACATGGAAATCCGGCAGGTACTTGGCGTAGCTCTGCAATGCTTCGGCCACCTGAATCGCCAGCTCGCGCGTCGGCGTCAGCACCAGCGCCTGCGGCGTGCGCTTGCTGGCATCGATCAGCGACAGCAGCGGCAGCGCAAAAGCGGCGGTCTTGCCGGTCCCGGTCTGTGCTTCGCCGAGAATGTCATGTCCCTCCAGCAGCAACGGGATGCACTTGGCCTGGATCGGCGAAGGCGTCTCGTAGCCGATGTCCGAAAGCGCACGCAGCAGCATGTCGGAAAGGCCAAGATCGGCAAAGGTGACGGAAGGAGCGGTTTTATCTGACATAACGGAGCGCCTCGAGCGCGGAAAATCTTGGAAATACAAAGAGAAAGGGGCAGGATTATCTCAGAAGCATAGACCAGAAGCGAATCAGGATTACTTTGGGCGACGAATTTCAGGGCCTGGGCTAAACTCGCGGCCATGTCTTCGTCATCCCCCCGAATCGCTGTCATAGGCGGCGGCCCGGCCGGTCTGGCCGCCGCCGAAGCGCTCAGCGCCGCCGGCCTTGCCATTGATCTGTTCGATGCCATGCCTTCGCTGGGGCGCAAATTCCTCATGGCCGGGCGCGGCGGCCTCAACCTCACGCACAGTGAACCGCTGGACCTGTTTCTGACTCGCTACGGCCTGCGCCAGCATGAACTCGGCGCCATGGTTACGGCCTGCTCGCCGCAATCCTTGCAGGACTGGGCGGAAACACTTGGCGTCAGTACTTTCGTCGGCAGTTCC
>DATMTO010000237.1:0-1503 GCA_035564055.1 Rhodocyclaceae bacterium
AGCGTGACGCTGCGATACAGACTCAGGCGGCGCCAGGTCAGGGCGCTGGCCAGGCTGCTGTTGCGCAGGATGTGCGGTAGCGCCGCTAGCGCATCACGCACCGTGACGGTATCGCCGAAGACGGCATGCGCCAGCACATGCATGGCGACACGGTCATACACGGGCTTCAGCCACCAGAGCACGACCCACCACCAGTCGTACCATTCTTCGCCCAGCAGGCTGGCGGCGGCGAGGCAGAGTGCGGCGGTGATGGCCACGCTGGCGACAACCGAACCGAACAGCGGCCGGGCGCAATGGCGCGCCAGCTGCAGGCCGAGGTCGATCGCCTCCCAGCCATTGCGCGGGCGTAGTTCGACCGAGAGCTGATCAGGGCTCATGGCGCCTCCCGGCGAGCAGGAAATAGCCGAGCACCAGCACCCAGTTGCATGCGCCAACACCGTACTTGATGTTGGGCGGCAGGTCGCGCGGCGACCAGAATGCCTCGATACCCGCAGCGATCAGGAACATCATGGCCGCGCCGGCGACAATGCCGATTGATTCGCGCCCGGCGCGCTTGAGCGCTTCGCTACGGCTCAGCAGGCCCGGCGCAATGATGGCCCAGCCCAGCTGCAGGCCGGCCGCACCGCACAGCACGATGGCGGTGAGTTCAAAACTGCTGTGGCCGCTGACGAAGGAGTAGAAGCGCTCGGCGTAACCGAGATTGACCACATGCGCTTCGACCGCGCCGAGAAAGGCGCCGTTGTAGAGCAGGGCGAAGATCGTGCCGATGCCGGCGAACACGCCGCCGCCGAATGTCTGGAAGCCGATGCCGACATTATGCGAGATGTAATAGCCGAACATCGCCACATCGCTACCTGCGTTGCGTGTGCGCCCCAGCGACTCGGTGGCGGGGCCGTACATCTGCTCGAACTTGTCGAGCATCTCCGCCGGCAGCACCACGTAGCCGAAATCCGGCCATAGCCGAATGGCCAGCATCAGCGCCACATAAGGGCCGTAGAAAAGCAGTCCCGAGGCCAGCACGCTGCGCCAGTGTCGGCGCACACTCTGCGCGAACCCGACGGCCAGCCATCTCAACCAACCTGATCCGCTGCTGCCCCGGGCATACAGAAGATCGTGTCCGTCCAGGGTCAGGCGGTGCAGGCGATCAATCAGCCACAGGCTGTAGTCGCGGCTGCGGGCGACGGCGAGCTGGCGGCATAGTTCGCGGTAACGCGCCGGCACCTCTGTCTCGTCGAACGGCGCACTTGTCTTGGCGCGCTTCGGGCGTGGCAGCTGGGCATAGTCGATCCATTGCGCAAAGGCATTCCATTCCGGCGCATGCCGTGCCTCGAACTGCTCCTGCTTCATGCCTGATGTCCTGTCAGCGTGCGTGCCAGTCCGTACAGCCGCTGTACGGCGCTTGCGCCGCGTGCGCCCTCGGTCAGTTGCGGCGCGTATTCAGCCAGTTCCCCGGCCCGCTCCGCGGCGAGCAGCGGCGCGCGTTCGGCAAATGCGAGCACGGCC
>DATMTO010000238.1:0-12008 GCA_035564055.1 Rhodocyclaceae bacterium
CTTTTATTCGTTGTATGCGTGGTCTACGATGGGAATGTCCGTCCGGTTCCGGGCGGGGGTAAAACAGGAGGGCATACGATGAAAGTCAGGGAGATTCTCGCACTCAAGGGTTCTGTCATCTTCAGCGTCGATCCTGATCAAAGCCTGCGTGACGGCGTCGTCGCCATGGCCGAACACGACGTTGGTTCTCTGGTCTGTCTTCAGGCCGGGCGGCTCGCCGGCATGCTGACCTTCCGCGAAGTCATGCAGGCCATCCGCAACCATGGCAACGACTGGGGCTGGGTCAAGATCGCCGACGTTATGGCGTCCAACCCGCCGACGGCAACCCTGGGCATGGATGTGGACGAATTGCGTCGCCTGATGCTGGAAACTCACGTACGCTATCTGCCGGTAGTCGATAGCGGCAGTCTGGCCGGCGTGATTTCCTTCCACGACATCGCCAAGGCCGTGCTGGCTGAACAGAGTCTCGAAAACGAGATGCTCAAGGCCTACATTCACGACATTCCGCAGACCGCCGCGCACTGACCTAGCCCGGCCTTCCCCGATGCGGGCAGGGCCGGTTCTTTTACCTGACTGCCAGCCGGGAAAGCCGGCGGCTTGCGCATGGAAAAAATCTGGTTGCAGCACTATCCGCCGGGCGTGCCGGCGGAAATCGATCCTGACGTATTTCCCTCGGTGCCGGCGATGCTGGCCCACATCACCCGCCGGTTCGGCCCCAAGCCGGCCTATTGCAGCTTCGGCAAGACGTTGAGCTTTGCAGAGGTAGATCGCCTCTCGGCGCAGTTCGCCGCCTTCCTCATCAGCGAGTTGCGCTTGCCGGCGGGATCGCGCGTTGCCTTGATGATGCCCAATCTGTTGGCCTATCCGGTCAGTCTTTTCGGGGCCCTGCGGGCCGGGTGCACGGTCGTCAATTGCAATCCCCTGTACACGGCGCATGAGCTCGAGCACCAACTGGTGGATTCAGGGGCCGAGACCATCGTCATTCTTGAAAACTTTGCCCATGTACTGGCGTCGATCCGCACGCGCGTGCCCATCCGTCATGTCGTCGTGGTCAGCATGGGCGACCTGTTGCCGGTGCTGAAAGGGACGTTGTTGAACTTCGTCGTGCGCCACGTGAAGCGATTGGTGCCGGCCTTCGAACTGCCGGGCGCCATCGGGCTGCCGCAGGCGCTTGCGTTGGGCGCCGGTCACCCGGTGCCGCAGCCGGAAATCAAAAGCACGGACCTGGCTTTCCTGCAATACACCGGCGGCACCACAGGGATTGCCAAAGGGGCGATGCTGAGCCATCGCAATATCATCGCCAATGTAATGCAGGCCAAGGCCTGGGTTGGGCCGCATCTGGTCGAGGGCGAGGAAATCATCATCACCGCCTTGCCGCTTTACCACGTGTTTTCGCTGATGGCCAACTGCCTGCTGTTCGGGCTGCTGGGGGGGCTCAATGTCCTGATTGCCAATCCGCGCGACATTTCGGGCCTGGTCAAGGAACTCAAGCGTCACCGCTTCACCGCATTCACCGGCGTGAACACGCTGTTTGCCGCCTTGTTACGCAATCCCGACTTTGCGTCGGCTGATTTCAGCCATCTGCGCATTGCACTGGGCGGTGGCGCGGCAGTGCAGCGCACCGTCGCCGAGCAGTGGCTGGCGGTTACCGGCAAGCCGCTGGTCGAGGCTTATGGCCTTACCGAGACCTCGCCCGCGGTATGTATCAACCCGATCCTGCAAACCGAATTCACCGGCGCCATCGGCCAGCCCTTGCCTTCGACCGAGATCGTCGTCCGTGATGACCTGAGCCGTGAGTGTGCGCCGGGAACGCCAGGAGAGCTCTGTATCCGCGGACCGCAGGTGATGCGCGGATACTGGCAGCGTCAGGAGGAGACGGCGGCGGTGCTTGGCGACGACGGCTTCCTGCGCACCGGCGATGTTGCGGTCATGGACGAGCGTGGATTTCTGCGCATTGTGGATCGCAAGAAGGAGATGATCCTGGTCTCGGGCTTCAACGTCTATCCCAGCGAGGTCGAAGCGGCGGTGGCCTCCATGCCGGGCGTGCAGGAGGTCGCGGCGATCAGCGTCCCGGACGAGCGCACCGGCGAGGCAGTCAAGGTTTTTGTCGTGCGCAAGGATGAGGCGGTTACACGCGAGGCCCTGGTTGCGCATTGTCACGAAACGCTGACGGGTTACAAGGTGCCGCACCAGATCGAGTTTCGCGACGAGCTGCCGAAGAGCAATGTCGGCAAGATCCTGCGCCGCCAGTTACGCGATGAGGAAATGAAAAAGCGGATCGCTTAGGCATTGCCCAGCGACCCGCTTTACGGAGGAGGTTCTTGCGTTTAGCTGCTGTGGCTGCCTAAGCCGCTTCGCTTACCCGTTTGGCGATATGCGCCAGCGCTTCCTCGACCTGATCGACCAGGATCAGACACAGGTCGCCGGCCTGCAGGCGCGCCAGCGCCTTGTCGATGGCGAGGAATTCGCCGCGAACTTCCTCAATGTAGCTGGCACGCGGCGCGCCCTCAAGGCCTTTGCGGAACAGGCCGATGACTTCGCCATCCTTGCGGCCGCGCTGGCAGGCATCTTCGTAGAGCATCACGTCGTCGAAGTTCTGGCCGACGATCTGGCCCTGCATCATGATGTCCTCGTCGCGACGATCACCTGCACCGCTGATGACGATGGCGCGTTTCTTTGCCGGCATCACCGCCAAGGCTTGCGCCAGGGCGGCGATGGCGTCCGGGTTGTGCCCGTAGTCGGCGACGATGGTCGCGCCCTTGTAGCTGAACAGGTTGAAGCGGCCAGGGGCGGTGGCGCTGTCGGTCTCGAAACTGCCGATGGCCTCCATGATCACGCCCCACTTGATGCCCAGCGCCCACCCCGCGCCGATGGCCGCCATTGCATTGTCGACCTGGAAGGGGATGGTGCCGTTCATGGTCAGCGGCATTTCCGCCAGCGGCAGGCGCATCTCGAACTTGCCTTCGCGCGCGAGCAGGAAGTCGCCGTCGCGATAGATGACGCGGCCGCCCTGAGCCATGTGCTCGGCCATCACGGCATTCAGCTCGGCAGCGAAATAGGTGATGGCGCCGGGGCACACGGCGGCCATACGCACGGTGTGCGGATCGGCGCCGTTGAGCACGGCCATGCCGGTTGGTGCGACATTGCGCACAATGATCTGCTTGACCTTGGCCAGATCCTCGACCGTGTTGATGTAGTTGAGGCCGAGGTGATCGCCCATGCCGATATTGGTGACGATGGCAACGTCGCAGCGATCGAAGCCCAGCCCTTCGCGCAGCATGCCGCCACGCGCGGTTTCGAACACGGCCGCATCGACGTCGGGGTGCATGAGCACGTTGCGCGCGCTGCGTGGACCGCTGCAGTCGCCGGTGTCGATGCGCTGTCCCTGCACGTAGATGCCGTCGGTATTGGTCATACCCGTGCGCAATCCGTTGGTGGTGAGAATGTGCGCGGTCAGACGGACCGTGGTGGTCTTGCCGTTGGTGCCGGTAACGGCGACGACCGGGATACGGCCGTCTTCGGACTCGCCGAACATCGAGTCGATGATGGCCTTGCCGACATCGCGGCCCTTGCCGAAGGAGGGCGCCAGGTGCATGCGCAGGCCCGGCGCGGCATTGACCTCAACCACGCCGCCATTCTGTTCCTCCATGGGGCGTTGCAGCGTTTCGGCCAGCGCGTCGATGCCGCAGACGTCCAGACCGATCATTCGCGCGGCTTCGACGGCGCGCGCGGCAACGTCGGGGTGCACGTCGTCGGTTACGTCGGTGGCGGTACCGCCGGTGGACAAATTGGCGTTGTTGCGCAGGATCACGCGCACGCCCTTGGCAGGCACCGAATCAACGGTCAGATCCTGCTTGGTGAGGATGCCGATGGCGATTTCATCAAGGCGGATCTTGGTCAGCGAGGTGGCGTGACCGTCGCCGCGCTGCGGGTCGAGATTGACGATATCGACCAGTTGCTTGATGGTGCGTTCGCCGTCGCCGACCACATAGGGCGGCTCGCGGCGGGCGGCGGCGACCAGCTTGTCTCCGACGACCAGCATGCGGAAATCGTGGCCCGGCAGATAGCGCTCGACCATGATGTTGCGACGGAAGCTGCGCGCGAATTCGTAGCCGGCGAAGACCTGTTCCCGGGTGTGCAGATTGACGCTGACGCCCTTGCCCTGGTTGCCGTCGAGCGGCTTGACCACCACCGGCACGCCGACTTCCTGGGCGGCGGCCCAGGCGTCGTCTGCGTCCATGACCGGACGGCCCATGGGCACCGGCACGCCGCCGGCATGCAGCAGCTTCTTGGTCAGCTCCTTGTCCTGGGCAATGGATTCGGCAATGGCCGAACTGCGGTCGGTTTCGGCCGCCTGGATGCGGCGTTGCTTGCTGCCCCAGCCAAACTGCACGAGGCTACCCGAGGTCAGGCGGCGATAGGGAATGCCACGCATGACGGCGGCATCGACGATGGAGCCGGTCGAGGGGCCGAGGCGGATGTCCTCGTCGAGTTCACGGATCTGCTTGAGCGCCGCCGGACAGTCGAAGGGCTGATCGTTCAGCGCCGACTGGATCAGCTTGTCGGCAAGCTCAAAGGCGAGATGGCCGACTTCTTCCTGACTGTACTCGACCACCACCTGATAGACGCCGGCATCCGGCGTCGGTGTGGTGCGACTGAAGGTGACAGGACAGCCGGCCTGCGCCTGCAGCCACAGCGTGGTGGTTTCGAGCACGTGCGCCAGCGAGATGGTCTCGTCGATGGACTGCGGCTCGAACATGCCGAGCGCGGGAAAGCGTTCGCGCAGGCGCGTTTCGAAGCCCGGCAGATTGGCGATGCTGAGCTCGGTTTCGTCGCAGGTGACGACCGCTTCGACCGAGGTGTGACGGCTCCACAGATTGGGGCCGCGCAGGGTACGGATACGGGAAATTTCCATGATGTTCTGTGTGCTTGACCCTGAATTAGCCGGGGCTGCCGAAAGTCTGGGCACCGCTCTTGATCAGTGCGGTATCGATATTGAGCGCCCAGCCCGCGGCGATGGCGGCGAGTACGTTGGCAGTTTCCTCGGGGCGTTCGGCGATGAGCGGAATGGCGGCTGTCTCGGTGAGGCTCTTCTCGTCGCCGTCCTTGGCCAGGACGATGCGATTGTCGCGCACGATGACGGCGCGGCCGCCCTTGGCACGGTGCTCACGGATGACGGGGCTGTCGGCATTCAGGCTGAAGAACACGACTTCGCCGTCGCACAGTTCGGCCATCTCGACGACCTTGGCGTCGTCGGCATTGAGCACGCCGGTGCCGCTCGGCAGCACCACGTCGATTTGCGTGCGCAATACCGTGAACATCTGGTCGGCATCATGGATGTGGTACTGCGCCAGGTCCGGATCGTATTCCAGGTTGGTGACAACACCGACGTCGCAGCGATCGTAGGCGAGACCTTCGGTCAGGATGCTGACCGGATCCTGTTCGACTACCGCTGCCGTGACGGAGCGGTTGAGCAGCACGCGCTCGCCGCCGGCGTAGTTGGCGCCGTCCTTGTTCTGCAGCTGGCGGCGATTGACGTAGACGCCCTTGCTGCAGGCGAGGCCGACGTACTTGCCGGACAGGCGCAGCAGACGCGCGACCAGTCCGGCGACGCGGGTCTTGCCGCGACTACCGGAAACACCGATCACCGGAATGCGGCCGTTGGCAGTCTTGGGGAAGAGGCTTTCGACAATGGCTTCGCCGACCGGTTGCGGCTCGCCGATGGCGGGCTTGAGGTGCATCAGCAGGCTGGGGCCGGCGTTGACTTCGACGATGGCGCCGCCCTGTTCGGCCAGCGGTCTGGAAATATCTTCGGTCACGATATCCACGCCGGCGATGTCGAGGCCAACGATCTTGGCGGCAAGCACCGCAGTCGCGGCGTTGTGCGGATGGACGAGATGCGTGACGTCGGTGGTGTGATTGCCGTTACGCAACACGACGACGCGTTGACCGGCGACGGGCACCGAGTTAGCGTCGTAGCCTTGCTGCTGGAGTTGCAGCAGGGCCTGGGGCTTGCGGTCGAGATCAATCAGTTCGAGCGGCTGATGCAGCTCGGTGCCACGTCGCGGATCGCTGTTGATCTGCAGTTCGATCAATTCGCGGATCGTGTGCTGACCGTCGCCAAGCACAGTGGCTTCTTCGCCGCGCGCGGCGGCAACCAGCTTGCCGCCGATGACCAGCAGGCGATGCTCGATGCCGGCAATGAATTTCTCGACGATGACTTCGCTGCCTTCGTCGTCGGCGATTTTCCAGGCGGCCTCGATTTCGGCCTGACTGTGCAGATTGGTGGAAACACCACGACCGCGATTGCCGTCGCCGGGTTTGACCACCACCGGGAGGCCGATGTCCTGCGCGGCTTCCCAGGCTTCGGCCGCGCTTTCGACCACCCGGCCTTCGGGCGTGGGTACGCCGGAGTAGCCGAGCAGGCGCTTGGTCATGTCCTTGTCGCCGGCAATGCCTTCGGCGATGGCGCTGGTGCAGTCGGTTTCGGCCGTCCAGATGCGGCGCTGTGCTGCGCCGTAGCCGAGCTGAACCAGATTGCCATCGCCAAGCAGGCGGATGTGCGGAATCTTGCGCTTGCTGGCGGCTTCAACGATGCACTGCGTGGACGGGCCAAGGCACAGCTCGAAAGCCATGTCGTCGAGTTCGGCGATGGCGGCCTTGACGTCGAAGGGCTTGTCTTCCATCGCCGCCAGTACCAGCTCGCGCGACAGTTCGAGTGCGCGCCGGCCGATCTGTTCGTGCATGGTGTTGAACACCACCTTGTACAGGCTACGACGGGTGACTTCGCGCGCCTTGCCGAAGGTGACCTTCATGCCGGCCAGATTCTGCAGCTCGATGGTGACGTGTTCGAGGATGTGGCCCGGCCAGGTGCCTTCGTGCAGGCGCATGACGAAGCCGCCGGGGACGCCGGGGCTGCAGGTATGGGTCATCAGGCTGGGCAGCCAGTTGACTAGGCGCTCGGGAAAGCCGGGGATCTTGTTGGAGGGAAAGTCTTCCAGGTCGTGAATGTCGACCACTGCCTCGATGATGGGCGTGTAGGTCCACATGCTGGGACCGCGCAGATACCGGACTTCCAGTATCTCAATGTCTTTTTTGCTCATAGATCAGCCACGGGGGCTCGATGGGAATGTTCGATTTTTGCAGATTAACGCAAGCCTTGCAGCTTAGGTTTACTTGCCGAACTTAAGCGATTGTTTGGGCTACAGAAAACGTTCCAGAATCTTGCGGCTGTGGCGGTCGAGTGCCTTGCGGTCGCGGATCAGGTAAAGGATGCCGTGGTTGTCGGCGATCAAGAGGCCATTGTCGGGCAGCCGGCGGATGTCCTCTTCGCCCTTCAACACCAGCGCCGTGTTGCCGCGGCTGGTTTCGATCTGCCAGGTGCTGGGCGTGGCAAAGCTGCTGACATCAACGATGCGGCGGACTTCCGGCATGAATTCGCGGCTGCCGAGTTCTTCCTCAATCAGGCTGCGATTGGTGGCATCCAGATTGGCCAGGTTTTCAATCCAGACAATTTCGTGGCCTTCCTGGCTCATCAGGGCCAGGCCTTCGTCGGGTGCCGCCAGCGGAAACGCCCGCACCGGCGTGACGTTGGTGTGCAAGGTGCCGTCGGGAAGCCGGCAGATTAGACGGCCGGCGGGGTTGCGGGTCAGGGTGAAGGTGCTCATACGGCCTCTCCGTCGGCCAGTTCGGCATGGGTTCTTTGTTGCGCCTGATAGAGGCGATAGTAATGGCCTTCGCGCGCCATCAATTCATCGTGGTTGCCGATCTCGACGATCTCGCCGCGGTCCATGACCACCAGCCGGTCGGCCTTGCGCAGCGTGGACAGGCGATGGGCGATGGCGATGGTGGTGCGGCCGAGCACGAGATTGTCGAGCGCCTTCTGGATTTCCTTTTCCGTTTCGGTGTCGACCGCCGAGGTCGCCTCGTCGAGGATCAGGATGCGCGGATTGATGAGCAGGGCGCGCGCAATCGAGATGCGTTGGCGCTCGCCGCCGGACAGGCCCTGGCCGCGTTCGCCGACCAGCGAGTCGTAGCCCTGCGGCAGGCGCAGGATGAATTCGTGGGCATGGGCGGCGCGCGCGGCGGCAACGATTTCTTCGCGCGTTGCATGCGGCTTGCCGTAGGCGATGTTCTCGGCGATGGTGCCGAAGAAGAGGAAGGGTTCCTGCAGCACCAGACCGACGTTGCTGCGGTAGTCGGCGACGGCGACCGAGCGGATGTCGATGCCGTCGATCTTCACCGAGCCCTGGGTTACATCGTAGAAGCGGCAGATCAGATTCACCAACGTGCTCTTGCCCGAGCCGCTGTGGCCGACCAGGCCGATCATCTCGCCCGGCTGAATATCGAGGTCGAGGTTGCGGATCACCGAACGGTTGCCGTAGCGGAAACCGACGTCGCGCATCGAAATCTGGCCGGTGACTTGCGGGAGCGGGCGCGGATTGGCGGGCTCGGGCACGCTCGAGACATGGTCGAGAATGTCGAAAATGCGCTTGGTCGAGGATGCGGCGCGCTGCGTTGCCGAAACAATGCGGCTCATCGAGTCGAGGCGGGTGTAGAAGCGGCCGATGTAGGCGAGGAAGGCGGTGAGCACACCGACGGTGCTGTCGCCGTGGACGATCTGCCAGATGCCGAAGACCCAGACCACGAGCAGACCGATTTCGGTCAGCAGTGTGACGGTAGGGGTGAACACCGACCAGGTCTTGTTGAGGCGGTCATTCATCGCCAGATTGCGTTGATTGGCTTCGAGGAAGCGGTCGGCCTCGCGCTTTTCCTGCGCGAAGGCCTTGACCACGCGAATGCCGGGGATGGTGTCGGCCAGCACATTGGTGACCTCGGCCCAGACGCGGTCGATGCGCTCGAAGCCGGTGCGCAATTTCTCGCGCACGAAGTGGATCATCCAGCCGATGATGGGCAGCGGCACCAGCGTGGCGACGGCGAGCCAGGGGTTGATGCTGAACAGGATCACTGCGGTCATGCCGATCATCAGCACATCGGTGGCGAAATTCAGCAGGTCGAGCGAGAGGAAGATATTGATGCGATCGGTTTCGTTACCGATACGCGCGATCAGGTCGCCAGTGCGCTTGCCGCCGAAGTATTCGAGCGACAGCCCCATCAGGTGCTTGTAGGTCGTGGTGCGCAGGTCGCGCCCAATGCGCTCCGACACCAGCGCCAGGATGTAGGTGCGGATCCAGCCCAGCACCCAGGCCACGGCGGCGGCCCCGAGTAGCCCGCTCAGGTACATGCCGGCCAGCGGCCAGTTCATGGGCTTGCCGTTCTGGAACGGGATCAGTACCTCGTCCATCAACGGCATGGTCAGATAGGGCGGCACCAGCGTCGCGCCGGTCGAGGCCAGCGTCAGCAGGAAGCCGGTCAGCAGCTTCCAGCGATAGGGTCGAGCGAAACGCCACAGGCGGAACAGCGTCCAGGTCGACGGTGGCGTCTGCAATTCGCGCGTGCAGATCGGACATTCTTCCTGGCCGGGTTCGAGCAGCGCCTTGCAGGTCGGGCAGGCGACGACCTCCTCGGTTTCCGGCGAGCGACCGCTGATCACCGCTTCGAGTTGCTTATCGAACTTCTCGATCAGGCGCAGGGCGGCGACATTCTGCTCCAGCGTATAGCGCCAGATGGCGAGTCGTACGGGCATGCCGCTGCTGCGGTCCATCAGCTCCAGGGTGCCGATGCCCGCATGGTCGTGATGCTGGAGGGCAAGCCCGGCACGTAGCGCCCAACTGCACCATTCGCCATCAGCGCCGCGTGCTTGCAGACTGCGTTCGCTCAACAGCACCAGACCGCGATTGAAATGCAGGGCGTTGTCGAGGTCGAGCTCAAGCGCTGCGAGCAGGCTTTCACCGTCGCTGATCCGGGTTGCGGCCTCAGCTTGCCAGATGTCGGGAAGGTTGATGGTGCTGCGGGTGGCGAGGCTGCTCATGAGGGCGCGATGTCGAAATTCTTGTTATTCAGGCTGAAAGTCAGGCTTTTGGGGGCAAATAAGTATACTCGACCGCCCTCAAACAAACGCGGCCGCCATTGGGGGCATGGGGCCGCGTGATAAAATCAACGCACCAGAGCAGCATAGGTTTACACGCTGCGCTTATCTTCTCCCACGAGGTTTTGCATGTCCGGCAACACATTCGGCAAGCTGTTTTGCGTCACATCCTTTGGCGAATCGCATGGCCCGGCCATTGGCTGTGTTGTCGACGGCTGCCCGCCCGGACTGGAAATTTCGACTGAGGAAATCCAGCTGGAGCTGGATCGCCGCAAGCCCGGTACTTCGCGCCATGTGACCCAGCGCCGCGAGCCTGATGAGGTTGAAATCCTCTCCGGCGTGTTCGAAGGCAAGACCACCGGCACCCCGATTGCGCTGCTGATCCGCAACCAGGATCAGCGCAGCAAGGACTACGGCAATATCGCCCTGGCTTTCCGCCCGGGCCATGCCGACTACGTTTATACGCAGAAGTACGGTTTCCGCGACCATCGCGGCGGCGGCCGTTCCTCGGCGCGCGAGACGGCGGTCCGCGTTGCGGCCGGCGCCATTGCCAAGAAGTGGCTGAAGCAGAAGTTCGGCATCGAGATTCGCGGTTATATGAGTCAGCTCGGCGAAGTCGAAATTCCCTTCGTCAGCTGGGACGATATCCCGAACAATCCCTTCTTCGCGCCGAACGCAGGCATGGTTGATCAGCTTGAAGACTACATGGACAAGCTGCGCAAGTCGGGCGAGTCCGTCGGCGCCAAGATCACGGCCGTGGCCTCTGGCGTGCCGGTGGGTTGGGGCGACCCGGTCTATGATCGCCTCGACGCGGTGCTGGCCTACGCCATGATGGGCATCAATGCGGTCAAGGGCGTCGAGGTGGGCGCGGGCTTCAAGTCCGTGTCGCAAAAGGGCACTGAGCATGGCGACGAAATGACGCCGGAAGGTTTCCTCAGCAATAACGCCGGCGGTGTGCTCGGCGGTATTTCGACCGGTCAGGACATTGTCGTCAATATCGCGATCAAGCCGACCTCCAGCATCCGCCTGCCACGCAAGACCATCGACCTGGAAGGCAACGCCGCCATCGTCGAAACCCATGGTCGCCACGATCCCTGCGTCGGCATTCGCGCCACGCCGATCGCCGAAGCCATGCTGGCGTTGACGCTGATCGATGCCGCCCTGCATCACCGCGCCCAGTGTGGTGATGTGGTCTGTGCGACACCGAAGATTCCGGGCAAGGTGCGGAGCTGAAGCCTTAGTGACGCCGAGCGAAAAGCCGCCGTACTGGCGGCTTTCTTCTTTCTATTTCTTCTACTTCGCCTTCATCGGTGCGTACAACTCGTATTTCGGGCTGTATCTGAAGTCGCTCGGGTTTTCGGCGCTGATGATAGGCGTCGTGATCTCGATGATGCAGATCATGCGCATCTTCGCGCCCTATCTGTGGGGCTCGCTGGCTGATCACTGGGGCCGGCGCACACCGCTGATTCGCATGTCGGTGACGATGGGGTTGTTGTGTTTCATTCCCCTGTTTTTCATTGAGCGCTTCACGCCGCTGCTGGCGATGATTGCCGTGCTGGCCTTGTTCTGGAGCGCCGCGCTACCGCTGACCGAGTCGCTGACGCTGGAGCATTTGCGCACGCAGCCGGAACGCTACGGCCGCATCCGCCTGTGGGGTTCGCTCGGCTTTATCGTCGTGGTCGCCACGGTCGGCAATGTGCTCGACCGCTCGCCGGCGGTGGCGGTGCTGTGGAGCTGTGTCGTGCTGCTGGCGGGCACGGCACTGGCGGCGATGGTCGTGCCGGAAACCCGGGTGCGTCACGCCAACCATGAGGCTGAACCCTTGCTGCCCCTGCTCAAACGCCCTGAGGTCATGTGCGTGTTGGCCGCCTGCTTCTTCATGTCGGTGGCGCACGGACCGCTGTACGTCTTCTATTCGATTCATCTCGTCGATCACGGCTACAGCAAGACGACGGTGGGGCTGCTGTGGGCGCTCGGGGTGGTGGCCGAGATCGTCGTCTTCATCTACATGCCGCAGATC
>DATMTO010000239.1:0-4912 GCA_035564055.1 Rhodocyclaceae bacterium
CGCTGCCGCCCCCGCCGCAACCGCCGCCGGCCATGGCCGCTTCAGGCAGCTCGACCGGCGTGCCGTGCGCGTCGACGTCTACGGTGAAGTCGATGATCACGCCGTCCTCGTTGCGCTGCTGATAGTTGATGCGGACCTGGCCCTGATAGCGGCGCACGAT
Organism: Rhodocyclaceae bacterium; assembly: GCA_035564055.1. Taxonomy (GTDB): domain Bacteria; phylum Pseudomonadota; class Gammaproteobacteria; order Burkholderiales; family Rhodocyclaceae. The sequence goes on from DATMTO010000239.1 coordinate 161, forward strand.
CTGGTCGAGCAGCGGCAGGGGGTCGTGGTCGTTGATGAAGCGCATGGTCTCGCCGTCGCCCAGCGACTCAAGGGCGCCGAAGATGGCGGCATGGCGGAAACGCTTGGCGATGCCGCGGGCGTCGAAGTAATGGGCTTGCTGTGCTTGCATGAGAGTGCTCCGCTGTGGATACGCCTTCATGCTAGCGCGCCGCGATTGCGGCGCGCCTTGAGCACAGTCAAGTATTTCGGGTCTCGTCGCTCACATCCCGACGACGCCGAGCATCAGTCCGAGCAGGGCGATCAGCAGCAGCCATGCACAGCCGCCTGCCGCCAGCACCATCCAGGCGTAGTACTGCGACTCCAGCATCTCCTCGCGCGGCGCGAAGAAGGCCGTGAGACCATGGAACAGCGTGGCAAAAGAGGCGCCGAGACCGATCATGGCAAACACGGCGACCGTCATCGGTTCGCTGCTGAACAGGCCCAGGCTGGACAGCCACAGCGGGATTGCTGCGTAGGCCGCCAGCGCAAAACATGCGTCGAAGTCCGGCGCATCCTTGCCCAGCACGCCGCCGAGCAGGCGCGCCATGAGCGGAACGGTGAAGAGTTCCGCCAGCAGAAACACCGCTGCCGCGATTTGCCACTGCACCAGGGTGCTGCCCTGTACCAGTGCATCGGCGTGGGTATGGCCGGCGTACAGCAGCATCAGTGCCGGTACCAGCGAGAACGGCAAGACCAGCGTGAAGAACAGACGGCGCGGGGTCGGATGCGTTGACCGCACCTCCGTCCAGCCGTGGCGCGAGGAATAAACCATGCGCGGATCGAGAGTGGCCCACATGACACACCTCCTTCGGATTGCGACGTTGCCGTCCATGCTTCAGTCTAGTTCATGCGCGCGGAAGCCCCCGCACTATCGCCGCGCATGCGGGGCGGGATCGCAAACAGGTGAGCCGGATCAATTTTCCGTGGCGCTTGCCGCGCCGTCGTCTCAGGGCGTGTACAGACGCATTTCCAGGGTCGGCGCGTCAACGATGTGCACGCGCTTGCCGTCGACCTCGATCAGGCCGGCATCGGCCAGCTGATGCAGCAGGCGCGACAAGGTTTCCGGCGTCAGTCCGAGCTTGGAGGCGATGACGCTCTTGTTGAACGGAAAGCGCATCTGGTCATCTTCGCGCGGCTGGTTGAGCAAGTAGGCAACGACGCGCTGCATGGCGTTTTGCAGATTGACGGTTTCGATGTCCTTGACCAGGGTGTGCAGCCGCAGCGACAGCCCGGCCAGCATGCGCCGGGCGAAGGAAGGATCGCGGTCGATGGCAGCATAGATGTCCTGCTTGTCGATCCAGATCAGGAGCGAGTCGTCGAGCGCCTGCGCCTCGACCATGTAGGGCTTGTCGAGGAACATGAAGGCTTCGCCGAAGGCCTCGCCCGGGCCGAAAAATTCGATCACCTTTTCCTGGCCGTTAGCCGCCGGCACCGCCAGCTTGATGTGACCGACCGCGACGACATACAAGCCGTTGGCCGGGTCGCCGCGATGGAAGACGAATTCGTTTTTCTCGATGGCAACCTTCTGCGCTGCGGCCGTGACTACAGCCAGTTGATCAGCGTCGAGGCTGCGAAACAGGGGCTGGTGCGCGAGCAGCGCACCGAGGTCGGTCTTGTGCCGCATGAGGTCACCGCCATTCATAGGTCGGGAACAGACGGCCGAGTGCCTCCTGCGTGGCCGTTCCGGGCATGTCGACGACCGCTCCGGCCGCCTCGCGATAACCCTGGACAGCGTAATTCTGCACCCCGCGGCGGGCCAGTTCTTGCGCCAGATCAAGCAGGCCTGTTTCGGGCAGCCAGCGCGGGCTCCAGGTGGTGCGACATTCGAAGTCGCCGCCCCAGGCCAGCAGCAGTTCGAGACTGGTCCATACCGGCGCCGAACTGTAGCGGCGCCCGGTCAGCGCAGCATAGCCGGCCGGCAGCGTCTTGACGTCGAGCCCGACCCAGTCGAGACGATCCAGCAAGCCCTGCAACTGGCGCGGATAGATGCCGGCGGTATGCAGGCCGACCTTGAAGCCGAGCGCACGCACGGCATCGATCATCCACGGCAGCATGCCATCGCTGCACGGCTCGCCGCCCGAGAACACGACGCCGTCGAGCAGGCCGCGGCGCCGTGCGAGCAAGCCGTACACCTGCTCCCATTCGAGCGCGGCCTTGCGCTCCTGCAGCTGCGGGTTATGGCAATAGTGGCAACGCCAGGGGCAGCCCGCGACGAAGACCACGGCCGCCAGCCGGCCCGGCCAGTCGGTCGTGGAAAACGGCGTCAGTCCGCCGATACACGGCGCTGCGTCGGCTTCAGGCATCGCGCTGTTCGACAAAGAAGCGCCGCTCGTTGAACTCGCCCTGCTTCCCGGTGTTGAACGAGCTGACCGGGCGGTGATAACCCATCACGCGGGTCCAGATTTCGCAGCGGGTGCGTTCGCTGTCGTCGAGGGAAATGGCGGCGGGCGCGGTGACGGGCGCTTGAGTGGTCAGGGTTTGCATGGTGTTTCCTTTCGCGTGAAGAAGCAGTTGCGGTCTTTTGCAGCTTTGTGCAACTCAGTTGCAGCAGGCAGCGGCCTTCCTGGCCAGCACTTCGCTGTCGCATTGCGGACAAAACTCATGGTGGCCGGACAGGTAGCCGTGCTTGGGGCAGATCGAAAAGGTCGGCGTCACCGTGATGTAGGGCAGGCGGAAGTTGCGCAACGCGCGTTCCACCAGCTGGCGGCAGGATTGCGCCGACGACACGGCGCCGGTCATGTAGAGATGCAGCACGGTGCCGCCGGTGTACTTGCCCTGCAACTGCTCCTGCAGCGCCAGCGCTTCGAAGGGATCGTCGGTGTAGCCCACCGGCAGCTGGCTGGAGTTGGTGTAGTAGGGCTGGTCGGGGGTGCCGGCCTGCAGGATGTCGGGCCAGCGCTTGCGGTCTTCGCGCGCGAAGCGGTAGGTCGTGCCTTCGGCCGGCGTGGCTTCGAGATTGTAGAGATGGCCGGTCTCGTTCTGGAACTCGCTCATGCGTTCTCGCACATGGTCAAGCAGGCGCACCGCCAGTGCGTGGCCGTCGGCGGTGGTGATGTCGAGCGCATCGCCGCTGAAGTTGCGGATCATCTCGTTGATGCCGTTCACGCCCAGGGTGCTGAAGTGATTGCGCAGCGTGCCGAGATAACGCTTGGTGTAAGGATAGAGGCCCTGGTCGATGTAGCGCTGCACCAGTTTGCGCTTGACTTCGAGCGAGTCACGGCCGAGTTCGAGCAGGTAGTCGAGGCGCGCCAGCAGGCCGGCTTCGTCGCCGCGATAGAGATAGCCGAGACGGGCGCAGTTGATCGTCACCACGCCGATGCTGCCGGTCTGTTCGGCCGAACCGAACAGACCGTTGCCGCGTTTGAGCAGCTCGCGCAGGTCGAGCTGCAGGCGGCAGCACATGGAGCGCACCATGTGCGGTTCGAGATCGGAATTGAGGAAGTTCTGGAAGTAGGGCAGGCCGTACTTGGCGGTCATCTCGAACAGCAGCTCGGTGTTCGGGTGCTCCCACTGGAAATCCGGCGTGATGTTGTAGGTCGGGATCGGAAAGGTGAAGGCGCGGCCCTTGGCGTCACCGGCCATCATCACCTCGATGTAGGCCCGATTGATCATGTCCATCTCGACCTGCAGATCGCCGTAGCTGAACGCCATCTCTTCGCCGCCGATATACGGAATCTGCTCCTTCAGGTCGGCCGGACAAGTCCAGTCGAAGGTGAGATTGGTGAACGGCGTCTGCGTGCCCCAGCGGCTCGGCACATTGAGGTTGTAGATCAGTTCCTGCATGCACTGCTTGACCTCGCGATAGCTCATCAGGTCGCGACGCACGAAGGCTGCCATGTAGGTATCAAATGAACTAAACGCTTGTGCGCCGGCCCATTCGTTCTGCAAGGTGCCGAGAAAGTTCACGATCTGGCCGATCGCCGCCGACATGTGCTTGGGCGGCGCCGACTCGACCTTGCCGGGAATGCCGTTGAAGCCTTCGGTCAGCAGCTGGCGCAACGACCAGCCGGCGCAGTAGCCGGACAGCATGTCGAGGTCGTGGATGTGCAGATCGCCTTCGCGGTGCGCGGCGCCGATCTCGGGCGAGTAGACGTGGCTGAGCCAGTAGTTGGCGGTGACCTTGCCGGCCACGTTGAGGATCAGCCCGCCGAGGCTGTAGCCCTGGTTGGCATTGGCATTGACGCGCCAGTCGCGCTGGTCGAGATATTCCTCCATCGAGCTCTCGACATCGACCAGGGTGTGGCGCAGCGCGCGCAGACGCGCGTGCTGTTCACGATAGACGATGTAGGCGCGGGCCGTGGCCCAGTAGCCGGCCGCGACCAGCACCTCCTCGACGCGGTTCTGAATGGCTTCGATACCGGGGCAGGGCTGCCCCCACAAGGATGCGGACACCAGATCGGCGAGCCCCTCTGCCGCGGCTGCGTCGAACTCGCCGCTGGCGCCGCCGGCGGCCGCGATGGCCTGGCGAATCTTGTCGAAGTCGAAGGCGACAACCCGACCGTCGCGCTTGATGACATGCTGAGGAACCATCGCCGATCTCCCATATTTAGTAGTGAGCTTTCAGGCTAGCACTACATATAGTGGGTCGAAAGCCACCGCCCCGGCTATTTCTGATTCGCTTGATCCGGGTCAAGCGAAGCCGCTGTGGCTATCCGGGTTGACCGTCCACGCGCGCCTGCCAGTACACCGGCAGCATCGACATCGCCCATGTTGCGACCAGCAGCAGCCACAG
>DATMTO010000240.1:0-10041 GCA_035564055.1 Rhodocyclaceae bacterium
ATGCCGTGCGCGGACTCACCGAAGTGAAGCTGCAAGCATGATCACCATCATCCGCGCCCGTCTGATCAACCCCGACCACGCTGCCGCGCTGATGCGCCTGATGGACGAATACGCTGCCGGTCCGACTGGCGGCGGAAAACCGCTCAGCGCCTACACTCAAGCCCACCTTGCCGCCACCCTACGTACCCGCCCCGGCGCGCATACCCTGCTCGCCGCCAAGCGGGAAGACAACGGTGAGGAAAGCTATGTCGGCCTGCTCAACGCCTTCGAAGGCTTCTCCACCTTTGCCTGCCAACCGCTGTTGAATATCCACGATGTCATCGTGACCGAAACCGAGCGCGGCTTGGGCATAGGCAGGCTGCTGATGGAAGCCGCCGAGGAGCTTGCGCGTGAACTCGGCTGCTGCAAGCTCACGCTCGAAGTGCTCGAAGGCAATACCAAGGCCCAGGCCGCATACAAGTCGCTCGGCTATGCCGGATATGAACTCCAGCCCGAGATGGGCAAGGCGCTTTTCTGGCAGAAGCTGCTCTAAAGCAATACCTGCGTTCCCAGCTCTACCACCTGATTGGCCGGTAACCTGAAATAGCTGGCCGCGCTTTCCGACTGCCGCGTCATCCAGCCGAACAGCCCGGCACGCCACGATGGCAGACAGCCCGAGCCTTCAACCACCATGGAGCGGGCGACAAAATAGGTGGTGTTGACCGAATCAAGCTGGAGGTTTTCCGCCAGTGCGCGACGGAGTGCTGCCGGCACATCCGGGTCTTCGCGGAAACCGAAATGCAGGGCCACGGAAGCAATTTCCGGCGTCAGTTGCTGCAGACGAACGCGATCCGCTTCGGCCACCCAGGGGATTTCCTCGTTGACCACATTGAGAAAAACAATGCGCTCGTGCATCACCTGGTAGTGCTTGAGGTTGTGAAACAGCGCACTCGGCACGATGCTCGGGTCCGAGGTCAGGTATACCGCGGTGCCCGGCACGCGCGGCACATCCAGCATGGGATGGGCGATGAAGTCGGCCATGGGAATGTCGATACGCCGGCGCTGTTCGGCCACGTGCGCACTGCCGCGCTTCCAGGTGGAAAGAAAGACAAAGATGGCCCCGCCCAGCGTGAGTGGAAACCAGCCGCCGTCTGCCAGCTTCGTAAGATTGGAAGCGAAGAACAGCAGCTCAAGCGTCAGGAATACCGCCAAACCACCCAGCAAAGGCAGGCGGAAACGACTTTGCATGGTCAGGGCGATGTAGAGCGTGAGCAAGGTGGTGATGATCATGGTGCCCGATACGGCAATGCCGTAAGCCGCGGCCAAGGCCCCCGACGAGCGAAACTCCAGCACCAGCCAGACCACCGCAATCAGCATCAACCAGTTCACCGCTGGCACATAGATCTGGCCGCGTTCCGTATCCGAGGTATGCAGCACACGGATGCGCGGCAGGTAGCCGAGGCGCGCCGCCTGCTGCGTCATCGAATAGGCGCCAGTGATGGTGGCTTGCGAGGCAATCACCGTGGCGGCCGTAGCCAGCACCACCAGCGGCAGCATGAACCAGTCCGGCGCCAGCAGGTAGAAGGGATTGGCCGCCGCTTCCGGCATGCGCATCACCAAGGCGCCCTGGCCAAAATAATTGATCATCAGCGCCGGGCACACCAGCCCGTACCAGGCCAGTTGCACCGGCCGCGCGCCGAAATGCCCCATATCGGCATACAGCGCCTCGCCGCCGGTCAGCGCCAGAAACACCGCCGCCAACAGCAGGAAGGCCGCGCCCGGCCGTTGCCAGGCGAAGTCGAAGGCATACGCCGGGTTCAATGCGCGCAAGACTTCCGGCGTCTGCACAATGCTGTATGCACCAAGCACGGCCAGCGTCAGAAACCACAGCACCGTGATTGGCCCGAACAGCCCACCGACGCGCTGCGTACCGAAACGCTGCACGACAAACAGCGCCACGATGATCGCCAGCGTAATCGGAAGCACCGCATGTTCGAAGCGCGGCGTGATGACCGAGATGCCCTCCACGGCAGACAGCACCGAAATCGCCGGCGTAATGATGGCATCGCCGTAGAACAGTGCGGCGGCAAAGATGCCGGCGGCGATCACCGCGAAGCCCCAGCGCGCATTGCGTCCCAGGCGGTGCGCCAGCGCCGTCAGCGCCAACACCCCACCTTCACCCTGATTGTCGAAACGCAAGACCACGCCGACATACTTCACCGATACGATGATCATGACCGCCCAGAACAGCATGGACAGGGTGGCCAGTACATTGGCGGCCTCCGGCACCAGACCGTGGGCGCCGGCAAAGGCCTCCTTGAAGGCATACAGCGGGCTGGTACCGATATCGCCATAGACCACGCCGAGGGCGGCCAGCGCGAGAACGAGAAGCCCCTGTTTTCGAGCGGGCTGGATGCTGCTCATGGTGTTTCCTTTCCGAGATGCTTCAGATCACAAAGCGGTAACCGATGCCGATTTCCGTGAGGAAATGAACGGGCAATGCCGGATCGACCTCGAGCTTTTGCCTTAAATGGCCGACATAGATGCGCAGGTAGTGGCTGTCTTCCACATGCTCCGCGCCCCACACCTCGCGCAGCAAATGGCGGTGGGTCATGACCTTGCCGGCGTTGGAAAGCAGGACCGCCAGCAGGCGAAACTCGATCGCGGTCAGATGCACGGTCTGGCCGGCACGTACGACTTCATGCCGGGCCAGATCGACCGCCACGTCGCCGAATTCGAATGAGGAAAACTCGGCCTGGGTCCGGTCGGCGCGCCGCAGCAGCGCACGCATGCGCGCCTGCAGCTCGCCAACGGAAAACGGCTTGCCGAGAAAATCGTCGGCACCGCAATCGAGCGCGGCGATCTTGTCCTTTTCGCCGTCGCGCGCCGACAGCACAAGGATGGGCCGTTGCGACCAGAGGCGGAATTCGCGGATAAACGTCAGCCCGTCGCCATCCGGCAAACCCAGATCGAGAATCACCAGATCCGGGGTCGTCGCGGCAGCTTCTTTCAGTGCTTCCGCCACCCTGTCGGCCTCGCGTACGCGCATGCCCTCCTTCTCCAGGGCGGCACGCACCAGGCGGCGAATCTCGCGTTCGTCCTCCACCAGCAGGATGTCGATGCGCGCGCTCATCACCTAGCCTCGCTTTCGACGGGCGGAGCCGGCATCTGCGGGCACGGCAGCGTGATTCTTACCTGCGCGCCGCCCGACACGTTGAAGGCCTCGATATGGCCGCCATGCGCTTCGACGATGGTGCGGCAGATCGACAGGCCGAGGCCGACGCCCGGCACTGCGGTTTCTGCCTCACCGCGTTCGAACAGATCGAACACATGCGCCAGCCGGCCGGCCGGAAAACCCGGCCCCTGATTGTCAATGCGCACAATCAATCTATCCCCGGCACTCTCGGCACCAAGGCCGATACACGAACCGGCGGGCGAATACTTCGCCGCGTTCTCCAGCAGATTGCTGAATACCCGCTCCATCAACAACGCGTCCAGCCTGAGCAGGGGTAAATCGGTCGGCCAGTCCAGCTGCAGGCGATGCTGCGCCAACGCCGGGCCGAGCGACTGGACGCTGGCCGCAACGATTTCAGGAATCGATTGCCAGTCGAGCCGCAATTCAACGCGGCCACTCTTCAATCTCGCCATATCCAGCAGATTGTCGACCATGCGATGCAGGCGGTAGGACTGTGCTCTCAAGGCCAGCGCCGCTTCGCGCTGTTCAGGCGGCAGCACTTCACTGACCGCCAGACTGTCGGCCAGACCATACAAGACGGTCAGCGGCGTACGTATGTCATGCGAAATCGCCGCCAGGATGGAATTACGCAAGCGTACCGATTGCGTTTCCAGTTCGCTGGCATTGGCCACTTCGACGTAGTGAATGCGCTCCACGGCAGTTGCCACCAGCGCAGCCACCGAAGCCAGCAGGCCGGCCTCGGGAAGGTCCGCGGTCGCGCCAATATGCACGACCAGCACGCCGCGGCGGCGCGTCGCCCCGTTCAGAGGAAGCAGCAGAGTTTCAGCATCGTCGCGCAGATCGGCGAGCGGGCCGACGGTGGCGCCGTTGAGATACACACCTTGGGCCGCAGTCTGTTCGATCACACTGACATGATTGTCCGCGTTGACCTGCTGCACCTGCTTGCCCTCACCCGCCACAAACAGCGCGGCATCCGCCTGAAGTCGGCGCCGCAGGAAGTTTGCCGTCAGCTCGTGTATTTGCGCCAGTGTCAGCGCGGCCGACAGATCGCTCGCCAGCTCGTGCAGCAAGGCCGACTCGCCGGCACGGCGCTCGGCTTCCTGTGCCTTGCTGCGATAGGCATTGCTGAGGTAACTGATCATCAGCGAGACGGCCAGCATCACGCCGAAGGTCAGCAGATACTGGGCGTCATCCACCGAAAACGAAAAGCGCGGCGGAACGAAAAAGAAATTGAAGCAGGCGACCGAGACAAACGACGCCAGCACTGCCGGCCCGCGCCCCCACACGACGGCAATGGCCGCCACGGCGAGCACAAACAACAGGATAATATTGGCCAGATCAATGACATCCCGCAGCGGCAGGGTCAGCACCACCGCCAGCGCACATACGCCACTTGCCGCCAGATAGGCCTTGAGTCCCGCCCGTGCCGGCTTCTCCATCCCGCTCATCGCTTGCTGCTCCGTCATACGATGCGGCCATTGTGCATGGCCGAATATAAAAACGGTGTAAAGACAGCGAAGGAGTGCTTCGCGGCTTATCTAGCGGCTTTTTGCGCCTCTTTGAGGTCTTCGCGCGAACGCTTGGCCTCGTCCAGCAGGTAACGCTGGTAGTCGTCGAGATCGCCATCAAAGGGCTCGATACCGCCACGCGACACCAGCCAGAACTCGTCGCAGACAGCGCGCAGCAATGAGCGATCGTGGCTGACCAGCATGACCGTGCCTTCAAACTCGTTGAGCGCCATGCTCAGGGCTTCGCGGGTGGCCAGATCAAGGTGGTTGGTCGGTTCGTCCATCAGCAGCAGGTTCGGGCGCTGCCACACCAGCATGCACAGCACCAGGCGCGCCTTTTCGCCGCCGCTCATGGTGCCCACCGCCTGCTTGACCATATCGCCGGCGAAGTTGAAGGTGCCGAGGAAGGTGCGCAAGTCCTGCTCGCGCCCGCTTTGCACGCCACCGCGGCCGGTCAGGCTGCTTTCCTTGGCCAGCCGCGTCATGTGTTCGAGCGGACTATCCTGCGGGCGCAGTACGTCCAGTTCCTGCTGGGCGAAGTAGCCGATGCTCAAACCCTTGCCTTGCAACACGGTACCGCTGATGGAGGGAATCGCGCCGGCGATGGTTTTCACCAGCGTGGATTTGCCCTGGCCGTTGGCGCCGAGGATGCCGATGCGCTGGCCGGCCATGACGGACTTGTTGACGTTGCGCACGATGATGGTCGGGCCCGAGTCTGCAGGCGCATCGTCCAGCGGCGCATAACCGAGCACCGCCTTCTCCATGGTCAGCATGGGGTTGGGCAGGTTCAGCGGTTCCTTGAATTCGAAATTGAAGTCAGCCTGGGTCAGCACCGGCGCCAGGCGCTCCATGCGGTCCAACGCCTTGACGCGGCTCTGCGCCTGCTTGGCCTTGCTGGCCTTGGCCTTGAAACGCGCAATGAACTTTTGCAAATGCTCGATCTTGTCCTGCTGCTTTTCGTAGGAGGCCTGTTGCAGCAGCATCTGCTCGGCGCGCATGTCCTCGAAGGTGCTGTAGTTGCCACCGTAGCGCGTGAGCTTGCTGTTTTCGATATGCAGCGTCACCGAAGTGACCGCATCGAGGAATTCGCGGTCATGGCTGATCACGACCATGGTGCCGGGATAGCGCTTCAACCACGCCTCCAGCCACACCAGGGCGTCCAGGTCCAGGTGGTTGGTGGGTTCGTCGAGCAGTAGCAGATCCGACGGGCACATCAGCGCGCGCGCCAGTTGCAGACGCATGCGCCAGCCGCCGGAGAAGCTGTTTACCGGATTGTCGAGTTCGGTGGTCTTGAAGCCCAGGCCGAGAATCAGCGCCTGCGCCTTGGCCTGCGCTTCGTATTCGCCGGCCTCGCCGAGATGCATGTAGGCATGCGCCATTCGTTCACCGTCGCCGCTCTCTTCGGCCGCCGCCACTTCGGCACGCGCTTCCATCAGAATGGAGTCGCCCTCGATCACGAAGTCGGTCGCGCTCTGCTCGGTCTCGGGCATGTCCTGCGCCACCTGAGCCATATGCCATTTGGCGGGAATGCTGTAGTCGCCGCCATCTTCGTGCAGGGTGCCGTTGAGCAGTGCAAACAGCGTGGACTTGCCGGCGCCGTTGCGGCCGACCAGGCCAACTTTCTCACCCGGCGTCAGCGTGGCGGACACGCCGTCGAGCAGGGTCTTGGTGCCACGCCGCAGCGTGACGTTCTTAAGGATGATCATGCGGACTCCGGGAATCTTGTTCTGCAACAGGCCTGATTGAGCAAGTGAGCGTCAAGGCCGACAGAGCATTCCAGCGAAGTCCCTGCGTGCAATAGTGCAATGAGGGCGCGAGTGTACCTTGTCTGCTTGCACTTTCCGCGCCCGCTCCGCGCTATTTCTTCTTTGTTTCCGGCGATTTATCTAATGCCAAGCGCAATCGCTTTTATAATCCGGCATGACTGAAAACAACGTATCTGCCTCTCCTGAAGCCAAGCCGAACGACGATCTGTCGTTTGCCAAGCTTCCTCTCGCCCCCGCCACCATCGCCAATCTGCAGCAGCTCGGCTATCTGCAGATGACGCCGATCCAGGCTGCCAGCCTGCCTTTGGCGCTGGCCGGGCAGGACATCATTGCGCAGGCCAAGACCGGCAGCGGTAAGACCGCCGCCTTCGCCCTTTCGCTGCTGACCAAGCTCAACCCGCGCCGCTTTGCCGTGCAGGCCATGGTGCTGTGCCCGACGCGCGAGCTCGCCGAGCAGGTGACGCAGGAAATTCGCCGCCTCGCCCGTGGTGAAGACAATATCAAGGTGCTGCCCCTGTGCGGCGGCATCACCATGAAGAAGCAGCTGTCCAGCCTCGAACATGGCGCGCACATCGTGGTCGGCACCCCGGGGCGCATTCTCGACCACCTCGAACGTGAAACGCTGGACCTGAGCGCGTTGCAGACCCTGGTGCTGGACGAAGCCGACCGCATGTTGGACATGGGCTTCTACGACGACATGGTCACCGTGGTGAAATCCTGCCCGGCCGAACGCCAGACCCTGCTGTTCTCGGCCACCTACCCGACCAGCATTGCCAATCTGAGCCAGCGCTTCCTGAAAAAGCCGCAAATGGTCACGCTGCCCGAGCAGCATGACGCCAGCAAGATTCGCCAGCGTTTCTACGAAATCGAGAGCGAAGAAGATCGCTTGCCGGCCGTCGTCAAACTGCTCAGGCACTTCAAGCCGGCCAGCACGCTGGCCTTTTGCAATACCAAGAATCAGTGCCGCGATCTGCTCGAGCGACTGCAGAAGGAAGGCATTTCCGCCCTCGCCCTGCATGGCGAACTCGACCAGCGCGAACGCGATCAGGTGCTGATTCAGTTCGCCAACCGCAGCTGCTCCGTGCTCGTTGCCACCGACGTTGCCGCGCGGGGTCTCGATATTGCCCAGCTCGAAGCCGTGATCAACGTCGATGTCACGCCCGATCCCGAAGTCCATGTCCACCGCATCGGCCGCACCGGCCGCGCCGACGAGGCAGGCTGGGCCCTGAGCCTGGTCAGCGGCAATGAGATGGGCCGCGCAGACAATCTGGAACGCACCAATGGCTTCAAGATCGAATGGCATCCGCTCGGCGAACTCTCCGACACAACTGGCGGAAAGCCCCTGCTGCCGGCCATGACCACCCTGCTGATCTTGGGCGGGCGCAAGGAAAAAATCCGCCCCGGCGACGTGCTGGGCGCGCTCACTGGCGATGCCGGCTACAGCAAGGAACAGATCGGCAAGATCAATGTCACCGATACGGCCACCTATGTTGCAGTGGAACGCGGCATTGCCCGTGAAGCCCTGCGCAAGCTGTCGGCCGGCACCATCAAGGGCAAGCGCGTCAAGGTGCATTTGCTATCGGCATAACGCCAACGCTGCCTTGTCAGATCAGGCTGATACGTCCGTCACCACGGCGGGCGTATGATTCAGCATCATTCCTTACGCATACAGGTGAACCATGAGCACACTCAACATCCTCGGCATCTGCGGCAGCCTGCGCGAAGAGTCGCGCAACATGAGCATGCTGCGTTATGCCCAGCTCAATGCACCCGAGGGTCTCAAAATCGAGATTGCCGACCTGCGTGAAGTGCCCTTCTTCGTTCGCAACGAGGACAAGGCGCCGGCCGTGCTGACCTTGCTCAAGCAGTTCGAAGCCGCAGACGGCTTCATCTTCGCCTGCCCCGAATACAACTACTCGCTGGCCCCCGCACTCAAGAATGCCATCGACTGGGCCTCGCGCGAACCGGACAACCGCTTGCTTGCCGGCAAGCCCGGCATGGTCTTCGGCGCCGGCGGCGGCATGGGCACCTCGCGTGCGCAACTGCACCTGCGCCAGGTCACCTCGGCCATGAACATCCACATGCTCAACAAGCCCGAAGTCTTCGCCAACGCGTTTTCCGAGAGCTTCGATGGCGCCGGCAATCTCGTCGATAGCAAGATCCAAGGCTACATCGTCAATCAGCTGAAGGCCTTCCAGGCCCTGGCTGCAAAGATCTGCCAGAAGTAAGCCAAGCCCTTAATTCAAAGGCCATTCCACAAGGCACAGGTAGCGGCAAAGCCCTGCCTGTGCTAGCATTCGCGCCTTCTTTGCTGCACCCATAGCGGCCGGTTTTCTTGGCCGCAAAATTCGCCCGCCCAGTCATTTGGGAGGGCATTGTTGTTTCTGCCTTGTTGCTCACATAGCCCTTGCCCGTTGTTTCGGGAGGGCGTTTTTGTTTTCAGAAATTGGTTTCTATCGTGCAGTCGCGTATTTCCAAACTTCCCGTGCCACGCCCCGGCTCCCCGACCGATCTGCCTCCGGCTGCAGGATCGGCCGATGCGCTGGTCATCACGCAACTGGTCAAGCCAGGTGAGCCACTGGTCGTCATCGCCAGCACGCCGCTCGACGCGCAACGTCTGCAGGAGGAAGCCAAGTGGTTTGCGCCGAATCTGCGCGTGCATTTCCTGCCGGACTGGGAAACGCTGCCCTACGACATATTTTCGCCACACCAGGATCTGGTCTCAGAGCGCCTCGCCACGCTCTACGCCGTCATGCGCGGGGAGTGCGATCTGCTGGTGGTCGCTGCGGGCACGGCCCTGACGCGCATTGCCCCGGCGCAATATCTGGCGGCGCACACCTTCTTCCTCAAGAAGGGCGACAAGCTGGATATTGAAGGCCTGCGCGCCCAGCTCGTCACGGCCGGCTACGAGAACGTCACGCAGGTGGTGGCGCCTGGCGAATACAGCATCCGCGGCGGTCTCGTCGATTTGTATCCGACCGGTGCCGCCCTGCCTTTCCGCATCGACCTGTTCGATGACGAAGTCGACAGCATCAAGAACTTCGACGCCGACTCGCAACGCACCCTGTTCCCCGTCGCGGAGATCCGCATGCTGCCGGCGCGCGAATTCCCGATGGATGAAAAGGGCCGCACCACTTTCCGGCGCCGCTTCCGCGAAACCTTCGAAGGCGATCCGACGCGGACCCAGATCTACAAGGACGTATCCAACGGCACGCCGACCGCCGGCATCGAGTACTACCTGCCGCTGTTCTTCGACGAGACGGCGACCCTGTTCGACTACCTGCCTGAAGGCAGCCGCGTGCTGCTGCACCACAATGTGCCAGCGGCACTGGCCGAGTTCTGGGTCGATTTGAAGAGCCGCTATTCCATGGTCGGCGGCGACCGCTCGCGTCCGGTGTTGCCGCCGGGCGAGATCTTCCTCAGCGACGAACAGTTCTTCGTCGCGCTGCAGAAGTACCCGGTGTGGCGCATCAAACCGGCCGACAAGCAGGACGACGTCGAGCGTGAAATCATTCCGCCGGTGGCTTTCGCGCCCATGTCCGTCGCCACCGATCGACGCGCAGAAGATCCGTTGCGCCTGCTGCGCCATCAC
>DATMTO010000241.1:0-12001 GCA_035564055.1 Rhodocyclaceae bacterium
ACCCGCGGCTGCCGTGATCAGCGCCGCGCCAGTAGCAGTCACGATTGCTGCTACGCTAAATTGTTCCCGTGCCGTCATGCCGTTTGAATGGTCTTCTCATTCCGTGCCGTCTCTCCGAATGGCTGACAGGCAGGCTTTACACGCCGAATGTTAGAATTTTGCATTCTAACATCGGCCGCATAGGGAAAGCCGTCCCTGAAAAGCGGTAACAAATCTACGTATATGCAACGTCAGCAGGAAATCGTCGCCTGGTTGGAAGACCAGTATCCCGGTCGTGCTTTTTCTCTGGCCCCGGCTTCGGCCGATGCCAGCTTTCGGCGCTACTTCCGGGCCAGTTTTGCCGATGGCGCAAGCCTGATCGTCATGGATGCACCGCCCAGCCACGAGGACTGCAAACCCTGGCTGCACGTGCAGCAGCTGTTTGCCGCCGCCGGCATGCACGTGCCGCAGGTGCTGGCGCAGGACCTTGAGCGCGGCTATCTGCTGCTGTCCGATCTCGGCAACCAGACCTATCTGCCGGCATTGACCCCGGAAACCGCGCCAGCGCTCTACGGCGATGCGCTCGACGCGCTGATCGCCCTGCAGGCCGCCAGCCAGCCCGGGCAGCTGCCTGTCTACGACGAGGCGCTGCTGCGCCGCGAACTGATGCTGTTTCCGGAGTGGTATCTGAGCAAGCACCTGGGGGTGACGCTCGATGACAAGCAGCAGAAAGTCCTGGATACGATTTTCCAGCGCATCCTCGCCGTCAACCTGGCCGAGCCGCAAGTGTATGTGCATCGCGACTATCATTCGCGCAACCTGATGGTGGTGCCGGCGGACAAGGGCGCCAATCCCGGGGTGATCGATTTCCAGGACGCCGTCTACGGTCCCATGAGCTACGATCTGGTGTCCTTGTTCAAGGATGCCTATATCCAGTGGGATGAGGAGGTCGTCATCGACTGGCTGGTGCGCTACTGGGAAAAGGCCAGGCAGCGGGGCCTGCCGATCCGCCCCGACTTCGGCGACTTCTACCGCGACTACGAATGGATGGGCGTGCAGCGCCATCTCAAGGTGCTCGGTATTTTCGCCCGCCTTTACCACCGTGACGGCAAGGACGGCTACCTCAAGGACATGCCGCTGGTGCTCGACTACCTGCGTCGTACCTGCGCGCGCTACGACGGCCTGCTGCCGCTGCTGCGCCTGCTCGACAAGGTGCACGGTACCGAGGTCAACACGGGGTTCACCTTTTAAACATGAAAGTCATGTTGCTGGCAGCAGGGCGTGGTGAACGCATGCGGCCGCTGACGGACCGGTTGCCCAAGCCCTTGCTATCTGTGGGCGGCAAGCCACTGATCGTCTGGCATCTCGAAAAACTGGCAGCGGTCGGCTTGAACGAGATCGTCATCAATCACGCGCATCTCGGCGACAAGCTGGTCGAGGCGCTGGGCGACGGCAGCAAGTTCGGTGTGCGCATCCAGTGGTCGCCAGAGCCGCCGGGCGCGCTGGAAACGGCGGGCGGGATCGCCCAGGCGCTGCCTTTGCTCGATCCAAACAAGACCAATACGCCCTTCCTCGTCCTCAATGGCGATGTGTATTGCGACTGGAATCTGACCCTGGCAGGCAAGCGCGCCGCGCTGCTGGCTGATGCTTTAGCTCATTTAGTCCTTGTACCCAATCCGCCTCACCATCCCGCCGGCGACTTTCGTCTCGACGGCCATCGCGTGCTGGATGAGCCGGGGGGCGCCGGCAAGCTCACCTATGCCGGTATCGGCATCTTCCGTCCCGCCCTGTTCGCCGGCCTGGAGCGTGGCCGGCCCGCTAAACTTGCGCCGTTGCTGCGCGAAGCCATGCACAATGGCAAGGTCAGCGGCGAATGCCATCCGCGCCGCTGGGAAGACGTGGGCACGCCGGAACGTCTGGCCGCGCTCGACGTCGAACTGACAGCCCACCCGCCGGTGATACACAGATCATGAACATCCAGCCTTTCCGCCAGCGCCGCCTGGAAACGCTCAAGCGCATGGGCGCCGGTATTGCCATCGTGCCGACCGCGCCGGAGCAGACGCGCAACCGCGACGCGCATTTTCCGTATCGCGCCGACAGTTACGCGCTGTACCTGTCCGGCTTCACCGAGCCGGAAGCGGTGGTGGTGCTGATTGCAGGCGATGGTAAGCAAACTCGGAACCAGAGCATCCTGTTCTGTCGCGACAAGAACGAAGAGCGCGAGATATGGGACGGTTATCGCTACGGTCCTGCCGCCGCGGCCGAGGCCTTTGGCTTTGATGCTGCCTATTCGATTGCCGAACTGGATGAAAAACTGGTCGAGCTGATGGCCGACCAGCCGGCCTTGTATTACGCCATCGGCCACGATGCGGGCTGGGATGCACGCATCACGCGCGCGCTCAACGGGGTACGCGCCCAGGCGCGTGCCGGCAAGCGTGCGCCTGAGAACATCCGTGATATTCGCGCCATCCTCGATGCGCAGCGCCTGTTCAAGGACGAATACGAGATCGCCCTGATGCGCCGCGCCGGCGAGATCTCCGGAGCCGCCCACCAGCGCGCCATGCGCGCGACGCGGCCGGGCAAATACGAATACGAAATCGAGGCCGAGCTGCTGCACGAGTTCCGCCGCCACGGTTGCCAGGCGCCGGCCTATACCAGTATCGTTGCCGGCGGCAGGAATGCCTGCGTATTGCACTACGTCGAAAACAATCAGCCGCTCAATGACGGCGACCTGCTGCTGATCGATGCCGGTGGCGAGCTCGATGGCTACGCCAGTGACATCACGCGTACCTTCCCGGTAAACGGCAGGTTCAGTGGCGCCCAGCGCGACGTCTATCAGCTGGTACTGGATGCGCAGACTGCGGCGATTGCCGCCACGCGGCCCGGCAATACCTTCATCGATCCGCACGACGCGGCGGTCAAGGTGCTGGCCCAGGGCATGCTCGACATCAAGCTCCTGACCGGCACCCTGGATGAAGTGCTGGAGCAGGAAAGCTACAAGCGCTTCTACATGCACCGCACTGGCCACTGGCTGGGGCTTGATGTGCATGACGCGGGCGAGTACAAGGACGGCGAAGAGTGGAAAAAGCTTGCGCCAGGCATGGTGCTGACCGTGGAGCCGGGCTGCTATATCCGCCCGGCCGACGATGTGCCGACGGCTTTCCACAATATCGGCATTCGCATTGAAGACGATGCTTTGGTGACGGCCGATGGTTGCGAAATCCTCACCCAGGCGACGCCGAAGACCATCGCCGAGATCGAAGCCGTGATGGGCGAGGGGCGCTGAATCACATGAACCAAAGCTTCGGAGCCGCGTCAGCGGCGAACCAGTGTCACCCTCTTGACCGAAGGGAATCCCCGCGGGACCGCCGGGAAGAGGGCGGGGAGTAGGTATGCGTTATCCGGTCGCGATCATTGGCGGTGGCCCCGTAGGCATGTCGCTGGCGTTGGCGCTACACCAGCAGGGTATCGCTGCCGAGATCCATGATGCGCGCCCGCGCGGCGCCGCCATCGGTGACCAGCGCATCCTTGCGCTATCGCACGGTTCGCAGCAGATCCTGGCGCGGCTTGGCGTCTGGGAGTCAATCAAGGCCACGCCAATCACGCACATTCACGTCTCGCAACGTGGCGCCGCCGGTCGCACCAAGATTTCCGCTCAGGAAGAGGGCGTCGCTGCACTCGGTTATGTCGCCAGCAGCAGTGATATTGCTGCGGCGCTCGATCAGGCCCTGAGCGCGACCGAAATCCCCTTCATCGGCGACAGTCGCCTGCTCGATGCCGTGGTCGGCAACGACACGGTCATGCTGATGTGCAGCAGCGGCCGCAGCGAGGCGCGGCTGGTGGCGTATGCCGAAGGCAGGGTGGGCGAGGACGCCGAGGATGTGGTCGAGCGCGACTATGGACAGCATGCGCTGATCTGTCGGCTCACGCCGCAAGCGCCGCACGGCGGCACGGCCTGGGAGCGCTTCACCAATCACGGTCCTTTCGCCCTCTTGCCGTTCGAGAACGATTACACCGCCGTGTATGTGTGCAAGCCGGCGGAGGCCGAGCGCTTGAAGGCGCTGCCTGATGCCGAGCTGCTGCCGTATCTGCAAAACGAATTCGGCCCGCGCGTGCAATTCGCTGCGGTGCAGGGACGTTTCATCTATCCGCTCGGCTTGCGTTATCGCAAGGCGCCGACGGCGAAGCGCCAGGTCTGGCTGGGCAATGCCGCGCAGACCCTGCATCCGGTCGCCGGCCAGGGCTTCAATCTGGCCTTGCGCGACTGCATGGCCCTGGCGCTCGGTCTTGCCGGCGCCAGCGATCCCGGTGCGCCCGAGGTACTGGCGCGCTATGCCGCTAACCGGCGCATGGATCGGCGCGGCACCATCGGCATTACCGATGGCCTGATCCGTATCTTCAGCAACGACGATCCGGTCCTCAAGCACGTGCGCGGCGCCGGCCTGATTGCGTTGGATCTGCTGCCGCCGCTGCGCAGTTTCCTCGCCCGCCGCATGATGTTTGGTGCCCGCGCCTGGTGAGCACGCCCGCAACTCCGGTGCAGCTCGAATGGTCGGAGAACGGCGCTGCGCATGCTGCGCTATGGCGTTCCGAGAACGGGGCGCCACCACCTAAGCGCGTCGTCATCGCCGACGATACGACCACGGCTGATGCCGCCTGGCGCCTTGCCTGCGAAGGTACGGCGTTGTTGTGGCGCGGCGACTTCCAGAATGCACGCCAGCTGCTGCAGGCGATGGGGCGCCGTGCCGAGCAGAAGAAAAAGAAACCCGTCGTCCCCAAAAGTCTCACCGAGGCTTTCCACCTGTACCGGCAGAGCCAGCTGCAACGTGCCCGCACCCTGGGCATGCTGCTGATTCCGGTCGAAGCCGGACATCGCATTGCGCTGCGCCGTGCGCCCGACGTGGCGCAAGCCTGCAGCGAGGCCTACGGTGCAAGCAACGACGCCTATGTGGTTTCGCTGCGCGAACTGCAGGGTGTGATCGGCGCATATGAATGGCGCAAAAAGGGCGTGCCAATTCCGGCCCTCGACGGCAAATCCATTCACCCGCACTACGGCGTGTTCTCACCGGTGCGCGGCGAATACCTCGACCTGGTAGCGCAAGCACCGTTGCCGGTGGCCGATCTTGCCTTTGATATCGGCACCGGCACCGGCGTGATCGCCGCGATACTGGCGCGGCGCGGCGTGCCCAAGGTGATAGCCACCGAACTCAATCCGCGCGCATTGGACTGCGCGCGCGACAACATCCAGCGCCTCGGGCTGGAGGCGCAGGTAGAGATCGAGGCCACCGACCTGTTTCCTGCGGGCCAGGCAGGCCTGATCGTATGCAATCCGCCTTGGCTGCCGGGAGCGGCCAACAGCCTGCTCGATCAGGCCATTTACGATCCGGATAGCCGCATGTTGCTGGGTTTTCTGCGTGGGCTGGCGGCGCATTTAAGTGCAGAGGGTGAAGGCTGGTTGATCCTTTCGGATCTGGCCGAGCATCTGGGTTTGCGCTCGCGCGAGTTCCTGACCGAGGCCATTGCCAAGGCGGGGCTGCAGGTGGTCGCGCGCATGGATGTTCGACCGCGCCACGCCAAGGCGGCCGATGTTAGTGATCACCTGCATGCCGCACGCGCTGCTGAAACGACCTCGCTGTGGCGTCTGAAACGTATCGATTCCGGTAGCGACGCTGCTGCTTAAAAAAAGAGCAGTTGATCGTTTTTTAGGCAGTGCTTTAGGGTAGAATTGCGCCCCTTCCCTACCCCAATTCCTTGTTTCGCTTCATGGAATTCGCCGGCTTCACTCTCCGCAACAATCTCTTTGTCGCCCCCATGGCGGGCGTCACCGATCGTCCTTTCCGCCAGCTTTGCAAGAAGCTCGGTGCGGGCGTGGCCGTGTCCGAGATGGTGACGTCGAACTCGCTGCTCTACGGCAGTGCCAAGACCAAGCGTCGCGCCAACCACGACGGCGAAGCCGACCCGATCTCGGTGCAGATCGCCGGCGCCGATCCAAAGATGATGGAAGAGGCCGCCCGCTACAACGTGGACGAAGGCGCACAGATCATCGACATCAATATGGGCTGCCCGGCCAAGAAGGTCTGCAACGTGATGGCCGGCTCGGCGCTGATGCAGAACGAGCCGCTGGTGGCGCAGATTCTCGAAGCCGTGGTGCGTGGCGCCGGCAATGTGCCGGTGACCTTGAAGTTCCGCACCGGCTGGAACCGCGAGAACAAGAACGCCCCGACCATCGCGCGCATCGCGCAGGAGTCGGGTATTCGCGCCGTCGCCATTCATGGCCGCACGCGCGCCGATCAGTACATGGGCGAAGCCGAGTACGACACGATTGCGCTGGTCAAGTCGCAGATCAGGATCCCGGTGATTGCCAACGGCGACATCACTTCGCCGCAGAAGGCCAAGTTCGTGCTCGACTACACCAAGGCCGACGGCGTCATGATCGGCCGTGCTGCTCAGGGGCGCCCATGGATCTTCCGCGAGATCGAGCACTACCTCGCCACCGGCACCGAGATGCCGCCGCCGAAGGTCACGGAAATTCACGAGATCATGCGCGAGCACCTGCTCGATCTCTACAACTTCTACGGCGAAGAGACCGGCGTGCGCGTCGCCAGGAAGCATATCTCCTGGTACACCAAGGGCCTGGTCGGCTCGGCCAGTTTCCGTCACGCCATGAACAAGCTGCCCACGGTTGCCGAGCAACTGTCGGCCACCGACGAATTTTTCCTTGCCCAGGCCGCCGCGCACGAACACCTGCAATACGAGCAGGAGGACAGCGACAAAGGCGACAACAAGACCACGGAGGCTCTCGCCGCATGAGTACCAGCGATTTATCCGACAGCGTACGCCGTTCCCTCAACCGCTATTTCCGCGATCTCGACGGCGAGCGTCCTTGCGCCATCTACGACATGGTGCTGGCCAGCGTCGAAAAACCCATGCTTGAAGTCGTGATGAAGCAGGCCGAGGGCAACCAGACCGTTGCCGCCGACCTGCTCGGCATTAATCGCAACACCTTACGCCGCAAGCTTACGGAGCATGGCCTGCTCTGAGTGATTCCGCCGGCCCCACTCGACAGTGGGGCCGGTTTTTTGTACCCAGCCGATACCCTATGACCACCAAAGTAACCCAGGCGCTGCTGAGCGTCTCCGACAAGACCGGTGTGCTCGAGTTCGCCAAGGAACTCGCCGCCCTCGATATCAAGCTGCTTTCCACCGGCGGCACTGCCAAACTGCTGCGCGATGCCGGCCTCGCTGTCACCGATGTGTCCGACCACACCGGCTTCCCCGAAATGCTCGATGGCCGCGTCAAGACGCTGCATCCCAAGGTGCACGGCGGCATCCTTGCGCGCCGCGATCTGGCCGAGCACGGCGAGACCATTGCCAAGCACGGTATTTCGCGCATCGATCTGGTGGTCGTGAATCTTTATCCCTTCCAGGCCACTGTGGCTCGCGCTGATGTCACGCTCGACGATGCCATCGAGAACATCGACATCGGCGGCCCGGCCATGGTGCGCTCCGCCGCCAAGAATCACGGCAATGAAGCCGGCGGCGTCGGCATCGTCACCGATCACGAAGACTATGCCAATATCATCGCCGAGCTGAAGGCCAATGCCGGCGCGCTGTCCTACGCCACGCGCTTCGCCCTGGCCAAGAAGGCCTTCACACACACCGCACGTTACGACAGTGCCATCGCCAACTGGCTGACCAGCCTCGACGAAAAGAACGTGCCGCAGACTTTCCCGAACAAGCTGCAGCTTGCCTTCGACAAGGTGCAGGACCTGCGCTACGGCGAGAATCCGCACCAGCAGGCGGCCTTCTACAAGGAGCCGCAGGCGGTGGCCGGCAGTATCGCCAGCTATGAACAGATCCAGGGCAAGGAGCTGTCGTACAACAATATCGCCGACGCTGACGCGGCCTGGGAATGCGTGAAAGCCTTCGATGCCGCCAAGGGCGAAATCGCCTGCGTCATCATCAAGCACGCCAATCCCTGTGGCGTAGCTATTGGCGCCAATGCGACCGAGGCCTACCGCAAGGCCTTCACCACCGATTCGACTTCGGCCTTCGGTGGCATCATCGCCTTCAACGTCGCCATCGACAAGGCTGCGGCTGAAGCCGTTGCCGGTCAGTTCGCCGAAGTCATCATTGCGCCGGAAGTGACGCCTGAGGCGCGTGCCGTATTCGCTTCCAAGCAGAATCTGCGCGTGCTGATTGTTCCGATCGCGCCGACCGGCGAAGGTTTCGACTACAAGCGCGTCGGCGGCGGCATTCTGGTGCAGAGCGCCGACATCGCGCGCATCAGTGCAGCCGACCTGAAGGTGGTGACCAAGCGCGCACCTACAGAGCGTGAGCTCCAGGACCTGCTCTTCGCCTGGCGCGTCGCCAAGTACGTGAAGTCGAACGCCATCGTGTACGCCAAGGACGGCGTGACCGTCGGCGTCGGTGCCGGCCAGATGAGCCGCGTCGACTCTTCCCGCATCGCCGTGATCAAGGCCGAAAACGCCGGCCTCAAGATCGCCGGCTGCGCCGTGGCTTCCGATGCCTTCTTCCCCTTCCGCGATGGTCTCGATGTGTTGGCCCAGGCCGGCGCCACCGCCGTGATTCAGCCGGGCGGTTCGGTCCGTGATGCCGAAGTCATTGCCGCGGCCGACGAGCAGAACGTCGCCATGGTGTTCACCGGCTTCCGCCATTTCCGTCATTGAGCATGCGCGCCAAGTTCTTTGCGCTGCTGCTTGGCGGTGCGCTCCTCGCCTCCGCCGCACAGGCCGAAGAGGATGAGAGCGGCCTGCATGGCGATGCCTGGTATGAGCGCAGCTGGAATGCCGTCGCAACGGCCTATCGCAAAGGCGATTCCGAACTGTATGTACCGCTGAAGACGTATCACCTGCGCTCGGCCTATTCGGCCGAAAAGATCGCCGGCTTCAACGAGATGCCGTACGGTCTGGGCTATGGCCGCGGCTATTCCGACGACAGCGGCAACTTCCATGGCGTCTATGCCATGGGATTTCAGGATTCGCACGCCAAGCCGGAATGGATGCTCGGCTACACCTGGAAGGCCATGTGGGGTGACCGTAGCGGCTGGCAGAGCGGGCTCGGCTATACCGCGTTTCTGACGACGCGCTCCGATATCGGCAATTACACGCCCGTTCCCGGCGTGCTGCCTGTCGCCGCAGTCGCCTACCGGAACTTTTCCCTGGAGGGAACGTTTGTTCCGGGCGGGAAGGGGAACGGCAATGTTTTCTTCTTTTGGGGTAAATGGTCGTTCGACCGCTAAGCCTTACCCCCTGTGTTGCTCTCTGGAGATGTGTTGATGAAGCTGCTCGTTGTTGGTTCCGGTGGTCGCGAACATGCCCTTGCCTGGCGCCTGGCGCAGTCCCCAGGTTTGCAGGTCGTCTATGTCGCGCCTGGCAATGCCGGCACGGCGCGTGAGAAGGAACTCAAGAACATCCCCATCACCGACCCCAACGAGCTGGCCGACTTTGCCGAAAAGGAAGGCGTGTACCTCACCCTGGTCGGTCCGGAAGCGCCGCTTGCCGCCGGTATCGTGAACATCTTCCGTGCCCGCGGCCTGCGCATCTTCGGCCCGACCCAGGCGGCCGCGCAGCTGGAAAGCTCGAAGGATTTCTCCAAGCGCTTCATGGCACGTCACGGTATTCCGACCGCCAAGTTCGAGACCTTCTCTGATGCCGCAGCAGCGCATGCCTATGTGAACAAGGAAGGCGCGCCGATTGTCATCAAGGCCGACGGCCTTGCTGCCGGTAAGGGCGTGGTCGTGGCGATGTCGCTCGATGAGGCGCATGCCGCCATCGACATGATGCTGCTCGACAACAAGATGGGTGATGCGGGTGCCCGCGTCGTCATCGAGGAATTCCTCGAAGGCGAGGAGGCCAGCTTCATCGTCATGGCCGACGGCAAGCACGCGCTGCCCATGGCCACCAGTCAGGACCACAAGCGTCTGGGCGACGGGGACCAGGGCCCCAACACCGGCGGCATGGGCGCCTATTCGCCGGCGCCGGTCGTCACGCCCGACGTGCACGCCCGCGCCATGCGCGAGGTGATCATGCCGACGCTGCGCGGCATGGAGGCCGACGGCATCCCCTACACCGGCTTCCTCTACGCCGGCCTCATGATCAAGCCGGACGGCTCGCTCAAGACGCTGGAGTTCAACTGCCGTATGGGCGACCCCGAAACCCAGCCAATCATGATGCGCATGAAGAGCAACTTCGTCACCCTGCTCGACGCCGCCATCGACGGCAAGCTCGATCAGGTCGAAGCCGACTGGGATATCCGCGTTGCCATGGGCGTGGTGCTGGCCGCCTACAATTATCCGGAAACGCCACGCAAGGGCGACGTCATCACCGGTCTCGACCAGAAGCTCGAAGACGCGCATGTCTTTCATGCCGGTACCGCCGACCAGAACGGCAATGTCGTGACCTCGGGCGGTCGCGTGCTGTGCGTGACGGCGCTCGGCGATACCGTGCGCGGCGCGCAGAAGCTGGCCTACGATGCCATCGAGCACATCAAGTTCGACGGCATGCAGTATCGCAAGGACATCGGCTACCGCGCCATTCGTCGCTAAGCCGCCACCGCGCAGCTGCGTCAGGAAACGTTCCGCTCTACACAGGCGGCGCGAAAAGCCTTAAAGTCCAAGCCGCGTGCATGTGCACGCGGCTTTTTCTTTGCACGAGCGGAGTGTTCATGACGGGAAAAACAGGCGGCTTCGACGCCGATGCGGTACGCCACTATCTGACGGGCTTGCGCGTCAAGATCGTCGGCGGCCTGGAGCGTTTCGACGGCAAACAGTTCAAGCGCGACGCCTGGGAGCGCGGCATGTCCTGCGTGATCGAGGAGGGCAACTTCTTTGAACGCGGCGGCGTCAATTTCTCGCATGTCACCGGCGACGAGCTGCCGCCCTCCGCTACCGCGCATCGCCCCGAACTCGCCGGCCGCCCCTGGGAGGCGATGGGCGTTTCGCTGGTGCTGCACCCGCGCAATCCCTACTGCCCGACGGCGCATGCCAATGTGCGCTGCTTCGTCGCCTACCCGCCGCCCGGCGCCGGCCCCGAGGTCCTGCCGGTGTGGTGGTTCGGCGGCGGCATGGACATGACGCCTTACTACGGTTTCGAGGAAGACGCCCGACACTTCCATCAGACCTGCAAGCAAGCGCTGGCGCCTTTCGGTGAGGATGCCTATCCGCACTACAAGAAATGGTGCGACGAGTATTTCTTCCTCAAACATCGCAACGAGCCGCGCGGTATCGGCGGCATTTTCTTCGACGACCTGAATGAGGCCGGCCCGGCCGGGTCGCGTGGCGGCAGCGGTGACAAGACCTTCTGGCCCTTCAGCAAGTGCTTCAACCTGCTGCAGGCCGTCGGCAACAGTTTTCTCGACGCCTACCTGCCCATCTGCGAGCGGCGCAGGAACATGCCGTACGGCGAGCGCGAGCGCGACTTCCAGGCTTATCGCCGCGGCCGCTATGTCGAATTCAATCTGGTGTGGGACCGCGGCACCCTGTTCGGTTTGCAGTCGAAGGGCCGTGCCGAATCCATCCTCATGTCCATGCCGCCGATTGCCAAGTGGCGTTATGACTGGGCGCCAGAGAAAGGCAGCCCGGAGGAGCGCCTGTATCGCGACTTCCTGAGGGCGCGCGACTGGGTGTGAGCGCAGCGTTGCAGCGCCCGGCGGCGGCCTAAACCGGCATCAGCCCAATAGCGCAGCAGCGCGGTAATGCTTGTTGGCGAGGTCGGTCTGCTCGAGCTGATCCAGCAGCTGCGCCAGGGCGATATGGGCGACCCGGCCGCCATCAAGCGACAGCGAGGCCTCGTAGTAGCTCTGCGCCTTGCCCCAGAGCTGTTTGTCCTGACACAGACGGCCCAGAACCAGAAGCAGTGCGGCATCGCGCGGATGGCTGAGCAGCCAGCCTTCGGCGCGGGCGATGCGGCCGAGCACGTCGCCGCCGCGGCAGTCGCCATAGAGGGCGACCAGTTCAGAACTCCATTCCTCGTCGAGTCCGTCTTCGATCACCTGCTTGGCCG
>DATMTO010000242.1:0-2446 GCA_035564055.1 Rhodocyclaceae bacterium
CCCTTACTCAGACACAAGCGGGCTTGCTCGCGAAGGGGGGCTGTCAGTCGACGTCAATGTTGAATGGCGCACCGCTTTCGCGAGCAAGCCCGCTCCCACAATGGTTTCGTGCTACACAGAAAAGCCCGCGTTGCCTGAGAAGACAGCGCGGGCTTTTGCGTTTCCGGGGTTCAGGTGTTGGCGGGGATGACTTCCAGTACCCGGATCTGCTCCGGCGTCGGGTAATGCCAGCGCACGTCCAGATCCCAGAACTGCGCACCGTATTCGCGCTCTGGTGTCGGCGTCTGATACGCCGGACGCGGATCCTGGGCCAGACACTGCTCGATCAACTCGACCAAAGGCTCGCCGAGGCGCTGAGCATGGCCGTGCGCCTGTTGCAGTGCGGCGTCCGTCCACCGCACGTCAATCAGCTGTGGCGCGGCGCTGGCGATGCTGTTGGAGGCGTCAGCGATGATGTCGGCGTAAGGTACATAGGGTTTGATGTCGAGAATCGGTGTGCCATCGAGCAAATCGATCCCCGAAATGAACAGCCGATTGGCCTCGACCTTGTCCAGCTTCACCACAGACTGCCCGATGCCATTGGGCCGGTGCGTCGCACGGGTGGCGAACACGCCCATGGACTTGTTGCCGCCCAGGCGCGGTGGCCGCACTTTCAGACGCGGCTTTTCTTCCAGCGCCTGATGAAACAGGAACAGCAGCCAGACATGGCTGACCTGCTCCAGCCCTTGCACGGCGTCTCCCTGATCGAACGGCGCCACCAGTTCCAGCACGCCACGGGCGGCGGGGGCCAGTTGCGGCTGCCGCGGGATGGCGAACTTCTCCTTGAAACAGGAGCGCACGAAGCCGATGGGGGAGACGTTGTATGTCATGGTCTGGAGTCAAGGTGGGAGCGGGGTGGGGATGATAACCCGGAGTGGCCGGGCCGACGCCTTCGCGAGCAAGCTCGCTCCCACAGGGATCTCGAGTGGAGTCCGGTGTTGTGTCAGCCACAAAACCTGTGGGAGCGGGCTTGCTCGCGAAGGCCGCGCCGCCGAATCAGAGCTAGTGGCGCAGATCAGCCGCGAACGCGCAGGGTCAAGCCCTTGAGGAAGTTGCGCAGCAACTGGTCGCCGCACGCGCGGTAATTGGTGTGGCCGACCTTGCGGAACAGTGCGCTCAGCTCAGGCTTGGACACCGGGAACTCGGCTGCCTTGAGGATCGCGTGCATGTCGTCTTCCTTGAGTTCGAAGGCCACGCGCAGCTTCTTCAGGATGATGTTGTTGGTCACTGGCACTTCGATCGGCTGCGGCGGACGGCTTTCGTCCTTGCCGCGCTTGAACACCACCAGACCGTCGAGGAAGTGCGCCATGACTTCGTCCGGGCAGCGCACGAAGCCTTCTTCGTCTTCTTCTTTCTTGTCGAGGTACGCGACGACGTCTTTCAGCTCCACGTCCAGGCCGCCGAGCTTGATGATCTCGATGACTTTCTTGTCGCTGATGTCGAGCATGTAGCGCACGCTGCGCAATACGTCGTTATGAATCATGTGGGTAATCCTGATAATCGTTGTGGGCAGCACGCAGGCGCGCTGCCGGAGTGTGTGGCGGCAGTGGAAGCTTTAGAACTTCTCTTTGCCGGACAGGTAGCGCCATTGGCCCACCGGAACCTTGCCAATCGACACGCCGCCGATGCGGATGCGGCGGATGCCGACGACCTTCAGGCCAACCGCTTCGCAGAACTGCGCGATGATCCCCGGCTGCGGGTTCTTCATGGCGAAGCGCAGGCGGTTTTCGTTCTGCCAGCTGGCCTTGACCGGCGGCAGCTCCTTGCCCTTGTGGGTGAGACCGTGCTGCAGGCGATTGAGGCCGTGGGCAACCATGTCGCCTTCGACCTCGACCACGTATTCCTGCTCGATCTTGGCCGCGTCGGCAGTCAGTTTGCGCAGCACTTTCCAGTCCTGAGTGAACACCAGCAGGCCGCTGGCCTTGGGCTGCAAATCGGCGCTGGCCGTCAGGCGCAGGAAGTGCCCACGCAGCGGGCGTTTGCCGTAGCGATGCTCGTCGCTGAGGGTGTCGGCGCTGAGCGACTGCATGGCGGTGTCGACATCCATGCCGGCCGGCACGTTGAGCAGAATCGTGACCGGCTCCGGCGCGGAGGCCTGAGCGTCCTTGTCGAGCTCGACCTTCTGGTCGCCGACCTTGAATTGCGGTTCGTCGATCACTTCGCCGTCCACGGTGACCCAGCCGCCCTCGATGAACAGCTCGGCCTCCCGGCGGGAGCAACCGACCAGTTCGATGAGGCGTTTGGAGAGGCGAATCGGGTCAGTCATGACAGGGCCGTAACAAAAAAGGGGTGGGCATTGTACCTGCCTGGCGCCGGTTAAGCCCGGTTCCATTTGCAGGGGTTCGCAATTCCTGTGGGAGCTGGCTTGCCAGCGATGGCATCACCTCGGTGCATCTGTCAGACCGAG
>DATMTO010000243.1:0-3377 GCA_035564055.1 Rhodocyclaceae bacterium
CACTTGACGGTACCGTTTGCCATGTCTTGTACTTCCTATGAAAAAACAAAAAAGCGGGGATTAGCCCCAATCAGGGCGAATCTCAAGACGGCGGGGTGGAGCGGGGGAGTATACCGAGGTGATGCTGAGGTACTACCGAACCAGACAACAACGACACTTACTTGAAAATCGCAGAACGTACTATGCACTGGTTTCGAATTTAATGCAAACCTTTCCTGTGCCCCGCCAACCCCGATGTTCCGGGCTGGCGGGATCAGGTGGCTCAGTGGAAGTCCGGCGTTTCGTGCGGACGCAGGTCGAAAGCCAGCACCTCGGCATCGACACCGGCGGCGAAGTTCAGCTTTTCCGCGCCGCGCAGCTTGAGCCCGTCGCCTTCGTTGAGGCGTATGCCGTTTACTTCGACGCTGCCGCGCGCCACGTGGACATAGGCATAGCGATCAGCCCCCAGCGTCAGCGTAGCTTCCTCGGCGCCGTCAAAAAGCCCGGCATGCACGCGCACATCCTGGTTCACGTGCAGACTGCCGCCGTCACCCGCAGGGGTGATCACCGGCCGCAGGCGGCCGCGTTTCTCTTCACGCGAGAAATGCGTCTGCTGATACTCCGGCTTGACGCCCTTTGCATTAGGTAACAGCCAGATCTGCAGGAAATGCACGCCTTCCGTTTGCGAATGGTTGAACTCACTATGCGCCACGCCGGTGCCGGCACTCATCAGTTGCACATCACCCGGCCGGATGACCGAGCCAGTGCCCATGCTGTCCTTGTGTTCCAGCGCTCCCTCCAGGACATAGGAAAAAATCTCCATGTCGCGGTGCGGGTGCGTGCCGAAGCCCATGCCCGGCGCGACGCGGTCGTCATTGATGACGAGCAGGTCGGAAAAGCCGACGTGCGCGGGATCATAGTAGTGCGCGAAGGAAAAGGTGTGGCGCGAGCTGAGCCAGCCGTGCTCGGCGACACCGCGCTCTTCGGCGCGGCGGATTTCGATGGTGTTGTTTGCAGTCATGATGCGCTCCTTCTGGGCGGGGCCGCCCTGATTGCAGGGACGGCCCGCTGATTAATCGGGTTCAGTTGCTGCGGTTACGGCGGGCATCCAGGCTCAGCGCACCGCCGCCAAAGGCCACCACCTGCAAGAGGCCACCCGCAATGGCGACGTTCTTGAAGAAGTGGATGAACTGGTTCTGGTCGGCAAAATCGGCGTGGAAACCAAAGGCGGTTGCCAGGCTGAACACGGCGATCGCGGCGGCCACGATGCGGGTCTGGTAGCCAAGGATCAACGCGCTTGCCAGCACGACTTCGACAAACACGGCGGCCGCGTAAGCCACCTCGGGAAATGGCAGACCGGCTGCTGCGATATAGCCGATGGTGCCGGCCGGCGCCGCCAACTTGCTGACACCGGAAAGCAGAAAGATTGTGGCCAGCAGGACACGGCCTGCAGTAGCGACGCTGGCGGTGACGGTATTGCCGACTTGGTTTTGAGTGCTCATGATTTTTTCCTTTCAACGGGTTGGGGGCTCGGTCACAGGCTTGTTGCGTTTCCGTAACCGCAACCGATGGACGAACTTTAATGTCACCAATGAAATCAATAAAGCACTTACAATGCGTATTACTGTCAACCAATAAGAGACAATAAATTTCCCGTCATGAGCCAGCTGGAAGACATGCAGATCTTTGTCAGCGCCGTCGAGGCGCAGAGCTTCACGGCCGCGGCCGACAAGCTGGGGCTGTCCAAGCAGTTCATCAGCCGTCGCATCATTGCGCTGGAGGAACGGCTCGGCGTGCGCCTGCTGGTGCGCACCACGCGCAAGCTGAGCGTGACCGATACCGGGCGCCTCTATTACGAGCGCGCCCTCAAAATCATTGACGAGGTAAACGACGCCGAGCAGTTGATCAGCAGCGAGAACAGTACGCCGCGCGGCACGCTGCGCATTTCCGCACCGGTTTCATTCGGCACCCTCCACCTCGGACCCGCCATCGCTCGCTTCATGGCGCAGTGTCCGGACATCGTGATCGAGCTGGACCTCAGCGACCGTTTCGTCGACATCGTCGGCGAGGGCTACGATGTGGCGATACGCATTGGCCAGCTGGCCGACTCCTCGCTGGTCGCCCGCCACATCGCGCCGGCCCAGATGGTGGTCTGCGCCAGTCCGGCCTATCTTAAGAAGCATGGCAAGCCGCAAGTGCCCGCCGACCTGAAAGCACACGAATGCCTGCTCTACGGCCACGGCCGCAGCGTGGACTGGGTCTTCTCGGATCGGGGCAAGCCCGTGCAGGTATCGGTCAAGGGGCGTCTGCGTGCCAACAACGGCGAACTGGCCAGCGCCGCCGCCATCGAAGGGCTGGGGATTACGCTGCTGCCAACTTTTATCGTCGGTGCGGCGCTACGCAGCAAGCAGCTGCTTACCGTGCTCGACCAGTATGCCCCGCCGCCGCTGAACATCTATGCAGTCTACCCGCAGCACCGGCAGGCCTCGCTGGCAGTAAAGGCGTTCGCGGATTTCCTGCGCAACACCTTCGGCAAGGCCAGCTTCTAGTTGAGCGGGCTCACGCGCACCCATTCGACCTTGACACCGTAATCGGGATCGCTGGTCACCAGTCTGTCGTGGTCGAGGGAAACGATGATCAGGCGCCGTGACGATTGCGCTTGCGCATGATCAAGGCCGGCGCCGCTCATGGGGCTGGCCTCCTGCGCCATCAGCTCAAGCTGGTCGCGCAGTATCGACCAGCGTCCGGCGCCGGACGGCGCCACTTGCGCGACCTTCGCGCTGTCGCGGTTATCCAGGATGTAGTCGCCTTCGCGCATGATGTGCAGCATGCCGTCCGCCGGCTTGCCCATGACCTTGCCGGCCATGCGCCAGCTGCCGACCAGCCGCTGTGCATATTCCCCGGCCGGATTGTCGAAACAGCCGCTGCATAAAACGGCAACCGCAAGCACCATCCATCCGCATTTCCGCATACATCCTCTCCGCCGCATGCTGATGACAAAATCATAGCGCAGGGAGCGTCAATCCGGCTGCCAGAGGTATTCCTTGAGGGGGATCGCGCCGCGCGCATCGAAGCGCACGCCTTCGCGCTCCAGGCGCTGACGCTGTCTGTGGGCGGCAACGCCGTCGTCGCCGCGCTCGCTGATCATGCCTTTGGCATTGACGACGCGATGCCAGGGCAGGCGATTACCGGCCGCCAAAGCATGCAGCGCATAGCCGACGAGGCGCGCATGGCGCGGCATGGCGGCCAGGCGAGCGATCTGCCCGTAGGTCGCCACCTTGCCGCGCGGCACCTGGGCGACCACGGCGTAGATACGTTGATAGGTTTCGGAAGGAAGGTTCATGGAAGAATGCGCTCAAGCGCATTCTTCCACAGCTGGGTGCAGAGACGGGCTATCA
>DATMTO010000244.1:0-2204 GCA_035564055.1 Rhodocyclaceae bacterium
GTGCGCTGCCTCTCGTCTGCGCCGACATGCAGGCCCTGCCGCTGGCCGATGTCAGCCTCGACCTGCTCTGGTCCAGCCTGATGCTGCAATGGTGCAACCGGCCCGACCTTGCCTTCAGCGGCGCGCATCGCTGCCTGCGCCCCGGCGGCAGTTTTGTCTTCAGCACCTTCGGACCGTCCACGCTGCACGAGCTGCGCGCCAGCTTTTCTGACGGCCGCACCCATGTCAGCAACTTTCCTGCGCCAGCCGTGCTGTGCCGCCAGCTTGAACAGGCCGGTTTCGTCGACATCCATATGGAATCGGCCGAAGAGGTGCTGCACTACCCCGATGTGCGCAGCCTTATGCTCGAACTCAAGGCCATCGGCGCACACAACGCCACCGCCGGCCGCGCCCGCGGTCTCACCGGCAAGCGCGCCTGGCGCGCCATGCTCGACAACTACGAGACTCGCCGTACAGAAGCTGGCCTGCCCGGTACCTACGGCCTGATCTACGTGCGCGCGCGCAAGGCTGGCGGCTGAGGCAGAATGAGGCTTCTCTGAACCGGGTCAGCCACCATATGCATCATCGTTTCACACCTCTGCTGCTGAGCCTCGCGCTGGTTGGCAGCGGCACCGTGCATGCGCAGGGCCCGGCCTACGATTGCACGGCGGCGCGTGGCATCGTCGAGACGCTGATCTGCCAGGACCCCGGCCTGGCGGCACTCGACCGGCATATGGCCGAGGTCTATGCCGCGGCCGAACGCAAGGCCGCCAACGAGTTTCCGTCGTTACTCAAGCCCGAGCAGCGCGGCTGGGTCAAGGGGCGCAATGAGTGCTGGAAGAGCGAACCGCGTCGCGATTGCATCAGCACGGCTTACCGTCTGCGCATCGCCGAGCTGCAGGCACGCTATCGTCTGCTCGAACCGGTCGCCACCGCAAGCTATCTCTGCCCCGACAAGGCCGAGGTCGTTGCGACGTATTTCGCTACCGATCCGGCCACGCTGATCGCCGAGCGCGGTGACAGCGTTTCGCTCATGTACCAGCAAGCGGCCGCCAGCGGCGCGCGCTACGTCGGACGCAACGAATCGCTGTGGGAACATCAGGGCGAGGCCCTGATCCAGTGGGGCTACGGCGCACCCGAGCTGAGCTGCCGCAAGCAGCCTTGAAGCGCCGATCGGCCTAGCGGGACGATCCCTCGGTTTCGTCGTCGTGTTGTTCAAGCCGGTCAAGCAGCTGCACACGCCGCTGCTCGATCAGGCTGCGCCAGTCCAGGCGCATGAACAACCACAGCAGGCCCAGCAGCACGCACTGCGTGAGGATGAAATAACCGCCCAGATACGCGCTCCAGTCCCGCCCTTCCAGCCGGAACTGCTGCGCCACGCTCTGCGCCGCCATACCCCACAGGGTGTAGGTGGCAAGGCGGCCGCACAGGAAGGGCAGGGCGATCATGGCCAAGGGCAGACGCATCAGACCGTGGGCGATGAAGAGAAAGTTCGAGGCCGGGC
Organism: Rhodocyclaceae bacterium; assembly: GCA_035564055.1. Lineage (GTDB taxonomy): Bacteria > Pseudomonadota > Gammaproteobacteria > Burkholderiales > Rhodocyclaceae. Next base: position 1,484 of record DATMTO010000244.1, read on the forward strand.
TGTAGAGGTAGAACAGGAGCAGGCCGTAGCGGGCGCTGCGGCGCTTGCTGATCATGCGACCCAGCACATCCACGTTGGCGCGCGTGGCAGCGCCCAGCCAGCGTTCACGGGCCAGGAACTTGGCGCCGCACGCCAGCGTGATGCGACCCAGCGTCGCCGCCGTGGCGGCAATTACGGCCACGCTCATGGGATTCAGCTCGGGCCGGTTGAGCGCAATCAGCGCAATCGCCATCCAGGTCGGCGGTGCGAAGATCGGCACCAGGTGCAGCAGAAATACGGCGACGAAGAGGAGCAGGGCTTCCATGGGTAAGTAACGCTGCGATCAGACCCTGGCCCGGGCTTATTCCAGGTTCTGCACCTGCTCGCGCATCTGCTCGATGGCGAGCTTGAGATCGAGCGCGATGGCGGTGATTTCGGCGGAGACCGATTTCGACGCCAAGGTATTGGCCTCGCGGTTGAGCTCCTGCATCAGGAAGTCGAGGCGTTTACCGACCGCGCCGCCCTTCTTCAGCACGCGCTCCAGCTCGTCGAGATGGGTGTTGAGGCGCGCCAGCTCTTCGGCCACGTCGACCTTGGCGGCGAAGACGCCGACTTCCTGGCGGATGCGATCCTCGTCGAGGTTGGCGACGGCTTCGCGCAGCTTGGCCGCCAGCCGCTCCTGGTAGTCAGCCACGGCCTGCGGCAGCAGCGGCGCAGCCTGGGCGACCCAGGCGCGCATGCG
>DATMTO010000245.1:0-9968 GCA_035564055.1 Rhodocyclaceae bacterium
GCGGCCCCGAGGCGCCGGCTTTCGCTTTGCTCAATCGGCGTGAGAGGGTGGTGGCATGAGCGATACCCATCGAGATCATCAAGGGCTGCTGCAAGGTGTCGCTGATTACTACAGCGCCAAGCTCGCCGAGCATGGCGAGACGCCGCAAGGGGTGGATTGGAATGGCGCCGGGTCCCAGCTTCTCCGCTTTGAGCAACTGACCCGGGTGCTTCCGGCAGACGGGGCTTATTCGGTCAACGATATCGGATGCGGCTATGGTGCCCTGGTGGAGGTCCTGCGCACACGTGGTCAGGCATTCGACTATGCCGGCAATGACGTTTCCGCCGACATGGTGGCGGCCGCCGACAAGCGCTACGGCGATCATTCCAATGTGCGCTTCACGCTTGGCAGTGCACCGCAGGCGGTCGCCGATTACGGTATCGCCAGCGGCATCTTCAACGTGCGGCATGCGCATGGCGATGCCGAATGGCTGGCCTATATCCACGCCACGCTGGACATGCTGGACCGGACCAGTCGGCGCGGTTTCGCCTTCAACTGCCTGACCAGCTACTCGGATCCGGAGCGGATGCGCGACTATCTTTACTACGCCGACCCTTGCGCCCTGTTCGATCACTGCAAGCGCCGCTATTCACGCCAGGTTGCCTTGCTGCATGACTACGGGCTGTATGAGTTCACCATTCTCGTCAGGAAGGACGTATGACGGTACCCCTGCCGCCGCTTCGTGACGGAACAGCGCACGCCTTTCCCGATCAATGCGGGCGGCTGCATCTGCGCGGCTGAGTACTTCCATGCCTGTTCGCTGGGCGGGTGGCGTTGCGCACCGCGCGGCTTCCCGGTGAGGCAAAAACCGTGGAAACTCCTGCTCAGTTGCATGAATACCGTCTGGGCTGCACGCGGTATGGTGTGCTTGCCCTGACTTTCTCCTGATTTTTCTGACTTGAGGTCGCCCATGTTCGACCCGCCTGACCTGGATCTGATTCCTTTCGGCCGGCCCTTTATCGTCGGCAAAGAGCTGTATTACATGGCCAAGGCCGTCGAACTCGGCAGCCTGGCCGGCGATCAGGCTTTTACCAAGCTTTGCCACCGCTGGCTGGAGGAGCACACCGGCAGCCGCCGCGCCCTGCTGACGCACTCCTGCACGGCGGCGCTGGAAATGGCGGCAATCCTGACCGAAGTCGGACCTGGCGACGAAGTCATCATGCCGTCCTATACCTTTGTGTCGACGGCAAACGCCTTTGTGCTGCGCGGTGCGACGCCGGTGTTCGTGGATATTCGTCGCGATACCCTGAACCTCGATGAAAGTCTCGTTGCCGCTGCCATCAACGAACGTACGCGCGCGATCGTGCCGGTGCATTACGCCGGCGTCCCTTGCGAAATGGATGTGCTGGCCCAACTGGCCGAGGATCGCAAGCTATGGTTGATCGAGGACGCCGCACAAGCGCTGCAGTCGGAGTGGCAGGGCAGGGCGCTCGGCAGCATCGGTCACCTTGGCTGCCTGAGCTTCCACGAAACCAAGAACGTGATTGCCGGCGAGGGCGGGGCGCTGCTGGTGAACGACGAACGCCTGATCGAGCGTGCCGAGATTATTCGCGAGAAGGGCACCAATCGCAGCCAGTTCTTCCGCGGCCAGACCGATAAATACACCTGGGTGGATATCGGCTCGTCCTACTTGCCGGGCGAGTTGATCGCCGCCTTCCTGTATGCCCAGCTCGAACATGCCGATTTCATTACGGCGCAGCGCCGCGCTACAGTGAAACGTTATCAGGCGCTGCTGCAGCCGATCGCCGCCACGGGCCGCATCGAACTGCCGGCGATTCCTTTAAGCGAGCGTGGCAACGGCCATATGTTCTATTTCCTGGCGCAGGATCTGGAGCAGCGCTCGGACTTGCTGCAACGCTTGCGTGCCGCCGGTGTGGGCGCCGTATTCCACTATGTGCCGCTGCATAGCTCGCCGGCCGGCAGGCGCTACGGCCGCGCCGGCTCGCCCATGCCGGTGACCGACTTTGTTGCCGACCGTCTGGTCCGGTTGCCGCTCTACCACGGCATGACCCAGGCGGAGCAAGACCGGGTGGTCGAAGTCGTCTTTGATTTCTACAAGCCCTGAAGGGGCGTTTGCTGACATGACCCAACCGCCCAGCCTTTTTGCGCCGCTGAATCGCCCGTACTACATCTTCGCCCCTCACTATCAACAGGGATCGGGCGGCGTGCGCGCCATGCATTACCTTTGCCATGCGCTCAATCTGCTCGGCGAAGAGGCGTACGTGACCAATCCGAACATCAATCTGGGACTGCGGACACCTGTGCTGACGACGGCCATCGGCCAGATGCATGACGCCGCGGGGCGCGAGCCCATCGTCGTCTATGCCGAGGTGGTGACCGCCAATCCCCTGCAGGCACGAAACGTCGTGCGCTATCTGCTGGCGGTGCCGGGCCTGCATACCGGCCAGCAGATCCAGCTCCAGCCGCTCGACCAGCTGTATACCTTCGGCCCCACCCTGGTACCGCCGGGCTGGTCAGCAGATCCGCTGCGCATGCCGCTGGTGGATACCAAGATCTTCAACAGCGACGGCGTGAAGGACGAACAGCGCAAGGGCTCGGCCGTCTTCATTCATCGCCACCTGGACAAGGGTGGGCAACTCGATCCTGTCACTGCCGATTCGATCGAGATCTCCTACCGTGTCCCTGAACGTTCAGCGCACGAGTTGGCGGAAATCTTCCGTCGTGTCGAATGCCTCTACCTGTACGAGTATTCGACCATCTGCTTTGAAGCGCTGCTATGCGGCTGTCCTGTCGTTTTCATCATGAACGACGTGTCGCTGCCGGAAACGACGCCTTGGCTCATGGGCGGCCACGGTATTGCCTGGGGACTTGCGCCAGAGGCGCTGGCGCACGCCAAGGCGACGGTGCACGAGGCCAAGGCGTTTTACGCCGAAGAGCAGCGCGTATTCTGGCGCGATCTCGAAGCTTTTGTTGCCAAGACCCAGGCGCAAGCAGCCGCACTTGATACGCCTATGCCTGCAGCCGGACAGCCGGGCAGCGCTACCGCGGTCAGCTATCGCGCCGTCAACTGGCCGTCCAGCCAGCCCGCCAAAAAGGCGCCGGCGGCGGTTCCGCGCAAGCGCCGTCTGGTGGTGTGCGGCATTGAGACGCCCAAGAATGCCTGTCCCAACATTCGCCTGATTGCGCCTTTCTCGTTTTATCCGGATGACTGGGAAGTCGTGTGGGGTATTGCCAATAGCGAACTCAATTTCGCAACCTTGCAATCCGCCGACGTGATCCTGCTGCACCGCTTCATGCCCGGCGTTTGCTCACCCGATGTGCTCAAGGCGATTTTCGACCTGGGCAAGCCAGTCATTTACGAAACCGACGATCTGCTCACCGAGGTTCCGGATGGCATTCCCAATGCCGAATTCATGCGTCGCGGCAAGGCGGGCATGGAGTACGCGATACGCCATGCCAACGCCGTGGTGGTGTCGACTCAGTTCATCGCGGATAAATACAAGGCGCTGAATCCGAATATTCACGTGCTGGTGAATTTCCTCGATTTCGATCGTTTCTATCGGCCGGTGCCGTTGCAGGCACGCGAAAAGGTCAGCATCGGTCTGGTGGGCACATCGCTGATGCCGTACAACTTCGCGCTCGTCGATGCTGCGTTGCGCAGCCTGTGCGAACGGTATGCCGGACAGATACGGCTGTGTTTCATCGGGCATCAGGTGCCGGCCGGCTGGGAGGGACATCCGGCGGTCGAGTACCACCCGGTGCTGCATGAGTATCATGCCTACAGCCAGTGGCTGCTGGATCAGCAGTTGGACGTTGCCTTGATCCCGCTCGTCGACGACGCCTTCAACAACAGCAAGAGCGTGATCAAGTGGATGGAATATTCGGCCGCCGGTGTCGCCTCCGTATTCAGCGACGTGGCGACTTATCGCGCCGTGGTCGATAGCGGCCGCAATGGCATGCTGGTCGAGGAAACGCCGGCTGCCTGGCAGGCGGCGATCGAAGCTCTCGTGGCAGATCCGGCGTTGCGGCGCCGTCTGGCACGCACGGCACAGGCCGAGGTACGCAAGCACTTCTCCCTGCGCGAGAATGCCTGGCGCTATCACCAGACCTATCTGCGGGCCATCGGCGAAGCCGAGCAGGCGGCACGCGTGCGCGCGGCTGATCGGGCGCCATCGGTTCCCGGGGTGCTGGTGCTCGATGCCGAGGGTAGTGCGGAGAAGATCCAGCGCAGTCTGGACGGCTTGTCGCAGGGGCCCTACGCCGGGGTTCCGGTGATTGTGCTGACGACGCTGCCCGGCCAGATGCCGGAGTGGACCGACAGCCTGCGCTGCGTGCAGACGACTGCGGATGAATACGTCGAAACGGCGGAGCAGCTATGCGCGCTGGCCGACTTCGACTGGGCCATCATCATCGAGGCCGGTCAGTAGCGAACCGCAGGCACGACAGGAACGGATATGGGCAAGGCGAACATCTATCAGATCTTTTATTCCGCGGAGACCCGCAACGGGCTCGATCGCGGCTTCATCCCGCTCGACAACACCGGCCAGCGTCCGGACTGGTACGAGTACTGGCCGATGCGGACCTTTCTGCTGGAGCAGACCTTGAATGAGGAGGATTTTTATGCCTTCCTCTCACCCAAGTTCGGTCAGAAGACCGGGCTCGGCGCGGCACAGCTGCAGGCATTCCTTGGCAGTGTCGATCCCTCTGTGGATGTCATCACGCTGTCGCCGTTCTTCGATGCCGGTGCCCTCTTCGACAATGTGTTCAAGCAGGGCGCCAACGAGCATCCGAATATCTGGCCGGTGTTCGTCGAGTGCGCAGCGATCGCTGCGCCCGGTGTTTCGCTTGAGACCTTGCTGATGGATTCGAGTGATAGCGTGTTCTGCAACTACTTTCTGGCCAAGCCTCGCTTCTGGCGCCACTGGCTCGAATGTGCGGAACGGATCTTTGCGGTCGCGGAACGGAACGATACGGAGCTTGCCCGCATACTCAACGGGCCGACGCGGCATAACAATGCCGATACCACCCCGGTCAAGGTGTTCGTGATCGAGCGGCTGGTCTCCCTGCTGCTGGCGACGGAACCGCAATGGCGGGTGAGCAATCTCAATAGCATGTCGCTGCCATTTGCCTATCCGGGGGCCGACAAGGTGAAACCCGGACTGGCGATTCTGGATGCCTTGAAAATGGCGGCCAAGCAGACCGGCTACGCCGAGTACCGACAGGTGTATGCCAGCATGCGGATGCAGGTGATTCAGCAATTGAACAATCCCGGCTGACAGCCGGTCAATCAGTCAGCGCTTCTCTGCCCACATACCCGTTAGCGCGTTTTCGAAGTGACGCGCAAAACGCGGCGCGTCGAACATCGGCGAGGCCAGCGCTTGCTGACGCAGCTGCTTGCGCAAGGTTGCCAGCAGGTCCGGATCGGCGGCAAATCCGACCGCCTTGGCCACGTAGTCGGCTTCGTCCTGCGCAATCCATTCCGGCAGACCGATGTTGCGCATGATGTTCTCGCCGGCGTGCGAGAGCATGCGATTGCCGCGCAGCGTCAGCACCGGCACGCTCATCCACAGTGCTTCGACGGTGGTCGTGCCGCCCGGATAGGGAAAGGGGTCGAGCACGATGTCGAGGCGCTGGTAGGCTCTGAGATAGTCTTCGCGCGGGGTCGGGCCTTCGAGCAGCAGCTGCTGATCCATGACACCGTGCGCCGCAAAACGCTCGCGCAGCCATGCACATACGGCTGCGTCGGCCAGCTGCCGGGCCTTGAGCAGCAAACGGGCGTTCGGTACCTGTTGCAGGATGCGACTCCACGTCGCCAGCACCGAATCGGTCAGCTTGCCGATATTGTTGAAACAGCCGAAGGTGACGAAGCCGTTCTCCCGCGCCGGCAGATCGTTGATGGCGATGTCGGCGTCAGGGGGTGTGAAGCACAGATAGGTTTCCGGCAGGCGCCAGACTGTCTCGGTGAAATGGTTTTCCTCTCCTGCTGGACAGACATTGGGGTCGCCAATCAGGTAGTCCATCTGTTCAACGCCGGTGGTGGCGAAATATCCCAGCCAGGCCGCCTGCACCGGGGCCGGCTTGCAGGCAAACACGGGCAGGCGGTTCTCGCCGGTGTGGCCGGCCAGGTCCAGCAGGATGTGGATACCATCGGCATGAATGAGCGCGGCAGCCGCCGTGTCGTCCAACAGACTGATGTTGTTCCAGGCCGCGCAATGTGCGCGCAGGCGCTGGCTCATCGCATCGTGCTTGTGCTCGGGCCGGTTCGAGTAGGCAAATACCTCGAAGCGACTCGTATCCAGCGCCTCCAGCAAACCGGCCAGAAAGTAGCCGACCGGGTGGTTGTACAAATCACCGGACACGAGGCCGATGCGCAGGCGTGTCGGCTGGGGATCACAAAGCCATTGGTTGTAGCGCTGCCGTGCGAACTTGCGGCTCAGCATGGCGCCAAAACGTTGCGCCAGCGTCAGCGCTTCCGGCGTGTGTATGGTGTTGCCGTAGTTGAGCACGAACAGCAGGATGTCGTAGGCCTTGGCATTATCGGGGTCGCGCTGAATCAGCCGACGGGCGAGGCTTTCGGCCTCGTCCAAGAGGCCGAGCTTGACCAGTGTCGAGCTCAGCGCAAGCATGGCGCCGGTATCTGCCGGCGCCAGTTTCAGTGCCTGCCGCAGGCTGGCTTCGGCGGCGCGTAGCCGGTGCTGCTCGAGCAGGACTATGCCAAGGTTGGCATGCGCACTTGCCAGTGCGGGGTTGACGTCTATGGCCTGCCGGTAAGCGGCCACGGCGCCGTCGAGATTGCCTCGGCTGCGGCAGATGAAGCCGAGGTTGATGCTGGCATCGGTCTGCTGGGGATCAAGCTCGAGCGCCTGCTGGAGGTGCTTCTCCGCTTCCGCCTGACGGCCGCTGCGGATCAGCAGGTAGCCGAGGTTGGCGTGGGCGGCGGCATCGTCAGCGTGGATGGCGAGCAATTGCTGCAGCGAGTGCAAGGCGTTGTCGATGCGCCCGCTGTGCTGCTGGGCGTGCGCTAGGGCGCGCCAGCCGGCGACGGACTCCGGATACTTGCGCGTTATGGCAAGCGCCTGCTTTTCAAGCGCAGGCAGCTTGCCCTGCTGGAGCAGGCGCTGCAACTGGGCGATCTCGGCGGCTGGCGGTTCCCGGCGCACGGGTAGCGAGGCAGGCGCTGGCGACTTTTGCGCATGGCGCTGCCACATGTCGTGTAGCGACACCTCGAAGCCGTGTGCAAAGGCTTTGGTGTCGAGCAAGGGCGAGCCTCGCAGGCGCTCGCGCAGACCACTGCGCAGCGCTGACAGTGCAGGCAGATCGGCGGCAAACGCGATTGCCTTGCGGATCAGGTCGGCGTGGTCGGTGGCAATCCATTCCGGCATGCCGGCGTTTTGGGCCACGCTTTCGCCGAGGTGGGCGAGGAAGCGGTTGCCACGCAAGGTCAGGACCGGCACGCCCATCCACAGCGTATCCACGCTGGTGGCGCCGCCCGGATAGGGGAAAGGGTCGAGTGCGATATCGACTCGGGCATAGGCCTGCAGGTATTCCTGGCGCGGCGAGGGACCTTCCAGCAGCAGCCGTTCGGCACCAATCCCATGAGCAGCGAAACGGGCCGTCGTCTGCCTCTGTACCTCGGGGTCGTTCAGTTGCGGCGCCTTCAACAACAGGCGCGAACCGGGTACGTGCTGCAGGACGTCGGCCCAGAGGCGCACGACGGCATCGTTCATCTTGTTGAGATTGTTGAAGCAACCGAAGGTAACGCTGCCATTCTGCAGCGCCGGCAACGGTGCCACGGGGATGTCGGTGTCCGGCGGCGTGAAGCTGAGCCAGGTTTGCGGCAGGCGCCATACGGCTTCGGTGAAATGGCTTTCCTCTCCGGCCGGGCATAGCCAGGGATCGCCGATCAGATAATCCATCTCGGCCACGCCCGTGGTTGCGAAGTAGCCCAGCCAGCTGGCTTGCACAGGTGCCGGCTTGAACGCGAACAGCGGCAGGCGATTGTCGGTGGTATGGCCGGAGAGGTCGAGCAGTACATGGATTCCGTCGGCATGGATCAACGCCGCCGCATCCTGATCCGAGAGCCTGTAGATCGACTTCCAGTCAGAGAAATGAGGCCGGATGCGTGCGGTCAGAGCGTCGCATTTCTGTTCCGGCATGTTCACGTAAGCGACCAGCTCGATGCGGTCGGCCGAGAGATTGCTGACCAGGCTTTCGACGAAATAACCGACCGGATGGCTGTGCAGATCGGCCGATACGAGCCCTACCTTGAGCCGCACCGGATTCTTTTCACAACGCCATTCGCGATAGAGCAGGCTGCGGCGGCCGGCGACCAGGCGGCCATATTGCTCGGCCAGCTCACGCGCTTCACGGGCCTTGTCGATATGCGTGTAATTCAGCACGAACAGCAGCAGATCGTAGGCCAGCGGACTGTTAGGGTCGATTGCAATGGCCTGACGGATGACGCTTTCGGCTTCGCCGAGATGGCCGAGCTTGACCAGTGCCGTACTCAGATTACGCAGCGCAAAGGCATTGCGCGGTTCAAGCTGCAGCGCTGTGCGAAAACATGCTTCTGCTTCGCGGAACGCCTGCGCTGTCGTCAGCAGCACGCCGAGGTTGGAGTAGGGGACGGCCTGCTTCGGATCGAGTTCGATGGCACGTCGATAGCACGCTGCCGCCTCATCCAGCCGCTCCTGATCCTTATACACATTACCCAGGTTGGTATGCGTGTCAGATACGTTCGGTTCGAGCGCAATGGCCTGCAGGAAGGCGGCCTCGGCTTCCTGAAGACGGCGCAGACGCCACAGGATCAGACCCAGATCGGCATAAGGCTGCGCTTCCCGAGGACGCAGCTCGACCATCTTCAGGTTGGCGGGCAGGGCATCCTCGAAGCGCTGGGTATGGTAGCGGGCGAGACTCAGTGCCTTCCACCCGTCCATCGCCTGCGGATACTTCTGCGTGAGTGCGACGGCGAGTCGTTCCATCCTCACGTAGTCGTGCTTACCGAAGGCCGCCGCGAGCGCCTGCAATTCGGCGGGTGTGGGCGGCGGGCCCGCGGGCGGCGCAGCCGTTGCTGCCGCGTGATTTTTTTCTTGCGACGTTACCGTAGGCAGCGTGACACCGTGACGCCGGCTGAGCTGCGAGACTTCCTGCGCGGCGGCAGTCTCGCCCGCCGCGTTAAGCGCCTCGACATAGCTTTGCCAGAACTGCGCCTTGCCGGGATTGGCGGCCACTGCGGCCTGGAAGAAAGGTAGCGAGGCTGCGGGTTGCTGCAGCTGGACGGCGATGACGCCGAGGTTGTGATTGGCATCGGCGTTCTGCGGTGCGAGCTGCAGAATAGCCCGGTACAGCTCTTCCGCTTCCTGCAAACGGCCGGCCTGATGGTGCGCGACCGCGTTGCTGAAGGCTTCCTGGATAAGGGCGGCGTTGCTGGAGGAGTCGCTCATGGAGAGGCTGTATTGCCCGCTGGGGCGATGAACCGGGAAAGAGTCGAAGCCCTCATTATCCGGACTTCCGCGACCGCGACACCAATAAAAAGGCCCGCACAAGGCGGGCCTTTTTATTGTTCTGGAGAAGTATTACTTCTTCTTCTTGCCAGCAACGGCGGTCTTGAAACCGGCGCCAGCGGAGAACTTCGGCACGGTGGTGGCCGGAATCTTGATCGATTCGCCGGTCTTCGGGTTCTTGCCGGTGCGAGCAGCGCGCTTGGCCGACTTGAAGGTACCGAAACCAACCAGGGTGACGGTGTCGCCCTTCGACACAGCCTTGACAACAGCAGCGATGATGCCGTCCAGCGCCTTGCCGGCGGCGGCCTTGCTAATGTCGGCTTCCTTGGCGGCGATTTCGATCAGTTCAGCTTTGTTCATCTTCCCTTCCTTCCGTTTGTCGAGAGAAGGCCAAATGGCCTGGGCGTATTCTAGCCACAAGTCGAAAAAAAAGTGCAAGGTTTTTTTGTAAAGGGGCCTTGTCAG
>DATMTO010000246.1:0-3624 GCA_035564055.1 Rhodocyclaceae bacterium
CCGGAAGAACCGCCCGGCACGAGATCGGCGTTGGAGCCGTTCGCGCGCCACGGGTTCTTCACGGCGCCGTAATAGGAGCTTTCGTTGGACGAGCCCATGGCGAACTCGTCCATGTTCAGCTTGCCCAGCGTCACCACGCCGGCCTGCTTGAGCTTGGTCACGACGGTGGCATCGTAGGGGCTGATGAAGTTCGAGAGCATCTTCGAGCCACAGGTAGTAAGCCAGCCTTCAGTACAGAAAATGTCCTTGTGGCCGAACGGAATGCCGAGCAAGGGACCGGTTTCACCCTTGGCGCGGCGTGCGTCCATCTCGGCCGCCTGGGCCAGCGTGCGGGCACGATCGACGGTGACGAACGCATTAATCTGCGGGTTCAGCTTCTCGATGCGGTCGAGGAAGAGCGTGGACAGCTCGACGCTGGACACCTGCTTGGCCGCCAGCGCTGCGGATAGTTCGCTCAATGAAGCGTTAATCAAGTCACTCATTCGATGACCTTCGGCACAAGATAGAGGCCGGCTTCGGTCTCGGGCGCGACGGCCTGGAAGGCCTCGCGACGGTTCGGTTCGGTCACGACGTCTTCACGCAGACGCTGGACCACGTCGACGGCATGCGACATCGGGGCAATGCCCGCCGTATCAACGGCTTGCATGGTTTCGATGAGGCCGAAGATGCCATTCAGCTGATCGCGGGCGGTGGCCGCTTCTTCCGGGGAAATTTCTATGCGGGCGAGGCGGGCGATCCGCTGCACCTGTTCAAGGTCGAGAGACATGCTGGGAATGCGCCAAAAGTAGGCGGCAAAACGTATGCGGGAAAGCGCGATAGGGTATCATAACTGCCTCTAATCGCCCTACCCGCTGCCGCGGGCTTGCGCTATTTTTGCTGCCATCGCGCCCTCAATTGACGCCAAACTGACCGAAAAAGACCGATGTTCAATTCCCTCCGCTCCTATTTCTCGAACGATCTCGCGATCGACCTCGGCACCGCCAACACCCTGATCTACGTCCGCGGCAAGGGCATCGTCCTCGACGAACCCTCGGTCGTCGCCATTCGCACCGAAGGCGGCCCCAACGCCAAGAAGACCATCCAGGCTGTCGGCGTGGCCGCCAAGCAGATGCTGGGCAAGACCCCGGGCAACATCACCGCGATCCGCCCGATGAAGGACGGCGTGATCGCCGACTTCACTGTCACCGAGCAGATGTTGAAGCAGTTCATCAAGAAGGTGCACGACTCGCGCCTGTTCTCGCCCAGCCCGCGCATCATCATCTGCGTGCCCTGCGGCTCGACCCAGGTTGAGCGCCGCGCCATTCGCGAATCGGCCCTCGGCGCCGGCGCCTCGCAGGTCTACCTGATCGAAGAACCGATGGCGGCCGCGATCGGCGCCGGCCTGCCGGTGGCTGATGCAACCGGCTCCATGGTGGTGGACATCGGCGGCGGCACCACTGAAGTCGGCGTCATCTCGCTGGGCGGCATGGTCTATGCCGGCTCGGTGCGCGTCGGCGGCGACAAGTTCGACGAAGCCATCATCAATTACATCCGTCGCAACTACGGCATGCTGATCGGCGAAACCACCGCCGAAGCGATCAAGAAGAGCATCGGCTCGGCCTTCCCCGGCTCCGAGGTCAAGGAAATGGAAGTCAAGGGTCGCAACCTGGCCGAAGGCATTCCGCGCAGCTTCACCATCTCCTCCAACGAGATTCTCGAAGCCCTGACCGATCCGCTCAACCAGATCGTCGGCGCGGTCAAGATCGCTCTCGAACACACGCCGCCGGAGCTCGGCGCCGATATCGCCGAGAAGGGCATGGTCCTGACCGGCGGCGGCGCACTGCTGCGCGACCTGGATCGCCTGTTGATGGAAGAAACCGGTCTGCCGGTGCTGGTGGCCGACGATCCGCTGACCTGCGTGGTGCGTGGTTCCGGCCTCGCCCTCGAAAAGATGGACAAACTCGGCAGTATTTTTGCTAACGAGTAAACCTAAGGCCCGTTAAGGTGCAAAGCGGCGCAGAACCTGCGCCGCTTTTGCATTTCAAGGGCCATCCAATGTGATGTCTGTCGTCGGCCACACTCCTCCGCCCTTCTTCAAACGTGGTGTCGCGCCATTGGCGCGACTCGCCATCTTCGTTTCGCTCTCGCTGTTCCTGCTGATTGTGGATCTGCGCTTCCGCACCCTGGACATGCTGCGCGCGACTATCGCCACGGTCATCTACCCGCTGCAGCAGTTGGCCTACCGGCCGGTCGAGTTTGCCGGCGAGGCAGGCAAGTACTTTTCGTCGCTGGCGACCCTTCAGGCGGAGAACGCAGAATTGCGTGATCGCCAGCTCGCTACCGCCAATCGCCTGCTGCGCCAGGAGCATCTGGAGCTGGAAAACCGCCGCCTGCGCGAACTGCTCGACATGCGCGACCGTCAGCCCACCAAGGGCCAGGTCGCCGACATCCTGTACGCTGCCCGCGACCCCTTCTCGCGCCGCATCATCATCGACAAAGGCATGCAGAACGACCTGACCGCCGGCCAGGTGGTGGTCGACGACGTCGGCGTCATCGGCCAGATCACGCGTGTATTCCCGTTGATGAGCGAAGTCACTCTGCTCACGGACAAGAATCAGGCGATCCCGGTACAGGTACAGCGCAGCGGACTGCGCGCCGTGCTCGCCGGCGCCGGCGCCGGCCAGATGGAGCTGCGCTTCCTGGCCACCAACGCCGAGGTTGAACCGGGCGATATTCTCGTCACCTCCGGCCTCGACGGCGTTTATCTACCGGGTCTGCCGGTCGCCAAGGTCACCAAGATCGATCGCGACGCGGCCTATACCTTCGCCCGCATTCTGTGCGAACCGATCGCCGGGGTCGAGCGCAACGGCCAGGTGCTGATACTCGCAGCGCGCGAAATGCCCGGCGAACGCCCTCCCGAACAAAGCAGCGACGACAAGCCGGGCAAGGGCCGCAAGGTCAAGCGTGGGCAGGCAGCGAGCGGACACTAAAGCATCATGCAACCTACCAATTCCTCGCGTCGCATCCTGTTGCCGGTCAAGGGCTGGTTCATCCTGCTGACGTTGTTCGTATCACTGTTCCTGAACCTGCTGCCGCTCGGTCGCGTCACCGGCGTACCCGACTGGGTGGCCCTGGTGCTCGCCTTCTGGTGCGTGCGCGAGCCGCGCAAGGTCGGCATGGCCACCGGCTTCATGCTTGGCGTCATTGCCGATGTCGCCGACGCCAGCCTCATGGGGCAGCACGCCCTGGCCTACGTCCTGCTCGCTTTCGCCGCCACCACACTGTCGCGCCGCATCCTGTGGTTTCCGCTCGGCCAGCAGGCGCTGCACATCCTGCCGCTGCTGGTAGGTACGCAAGTCGTCATGTTGCTGGTGCGCATGATCGGTGGCGCCGAATTTCCGGGCCTGATGTATCTGCTCGCGCCGGTCATTGCCACCGCACTGTGGCATCCGCTGACGTATCTATTGTTGATTCCTCAGTACAGGCCCGTAGACAGAGATGAGAACCGACCGATATGAGCTGTAAGCTCATATCGGCCCTTGGCCCTTTAATTCGCCATCCCTCCAGCTCCCTTCCCGGAGAAGGGAGTGACTGTTTTGTTCGCAAGCCTTGCTTGCTCCCCGGCCCCGTTTGGGGCTGATGTAA
>DATMTO010000247.1:0-5578 GCA_035564055.1 Rhodocyclaceae bacterium
GGTTTATTTTTGGCGCAGCCAAAAATAAACGAACTGAACAGCCTTCCTCCCGACCTCCTTCCCGAGGAAGGAGGTGACTACGGTTCGCCGCTACGCGGCTCGCATCAGTCCTCTACTCGCGACGGCCTTTACGCCAAACCGATTGGCTTCATTCAGCTTGCTCGGCAGCTTGACCATCCTCGGTCAGCCACGATCCTACAACCTTCTCGACCTCGTCCATGCCGGTCTTCTTCAGACTGGAAAAAAGCTGTACGGTGATCTGGCCATTGAATTCGGCGAGGGCCTCGCGGGTTTCGCGCAGGGCCTTGGTCTGCTCCTGGCGGCTCAATTTGTCGGACTTGGTCAGCAGGCAGTGAATGGGGCGGCCGCTGGGGGCGAACCAGTCGATCATTTGCACATCGAGTTCGGTCAGTGGGCGGCGTGAGTCCATGATCAGGACCAGACCGGCCAGATTCTCGCGCTGCGTCAGATATTGCTCAAGCAGCGCCTTCCATTCACGCCGAACCTTTTCGGGAACGTCGGCGTAACCATAGCCGGGTAAATCCACCAGCACGGCGCCGTTGGTGAGGCGGAAGAAGTTGATCAGCTGGGTGCGACCCGGCGTCTTAGACACATAAGCAAGCCGCGTATGTGCAGCCAAGGTATTGATCGCGCTGGACTTGCCGGCATTGGAACGGCCGGCGAAGGCGATTTCGGCGCCTCGCGGCGGCGGGAGTTCGCGTGCCTTGGCGATGGAGATTTCAAAGGCAGCGTGGCGAAACAGAGACATTAGGGAAAGACCACGTAGGGCAGATGGGAAGCTGGTATAGAATAACAGGTTTGAATCGTAGGAATTGCCTGTATTTATATGCATCAGGCACATTGAGCTAGCTCAATGAGTGAGAGGGAATTTAAAGCGAAACTACGCGCCTCCTGTTTTTCGGGGTCTCCGGGAGGCGCCCCGATAAGTCAATAACGAAACCACAAGCTCCAAGGAGTTGTCACGATGATGCGTTCCATGCTGTCTCGTATTGTGCTGCCGCTGTTCGTATTCGCTTGTCACACCGCCCAGGCTGAAGAGGCCGCGGCTACCTCGAAACCCGATGCCGCCCGCGGCAAGATCACCGCCACCACGGTCTGCGCCGCCTGCCACAACGCCGACGGCAACAGCACCATCAGCGCCAACCCCAAGCTGGCCGGCCAGCACTATGACTATCTGGTCAAGCAATTGAAGGATTTCAAGGCCGCCGGCGACAAGCCTGCTGCGCGCCCGAATCCAGTCATGGGCGGCATGGTCGCCGGCCTGAGCGAAGACCAGATGAAGGATCTCGCCGCCTACTTCGCCATCCAGAAGCAGTCCGAGAACACGGCCAAGAACAAGGATACGCTCGAACTCGGCAAGAAGATCTACCGTGCCGGTGACCAGTCCAAGGGCCTTGCCGCCTGTGCCGCCTGTCACGGCCCTGCCGGCAGCGGCATGCCGGCGCAGTATCCGCGCATTTCCGGTCAGCACGCCGAATACATCGAGACCCAGCTGAAAGCCTTCCGCGACGGTGGCCGTGCCAACGACCCCAACAAGATGATGCGGACGATCGCGCTCAAGATGACCGACGCTGAAATCAAGGCGGTCGCCGACTACATCGCAGGCCTGCGCTGAAGCTGCGCTAAATCAAGCGCCGATTCCGCCGCACGCTTAAACTAAGGGCGGCCTTGTCATCAAGGCCGCCCTTTTCATTGCCGCACATGCCCCGCACCCTTCGCTCCCCCGGCCGCCAGTTGTACGAGCTCATGAGCTCGATGCGTTTCGCCGTCAGCCTGCTGACCGTGCTCGCCATCGCCTCCATCATCGGGACGGTGGTCAAGCAAAACGAGCCCTACAACAACTACCTGAACCAGTTCGGCCAGTTCTGGTTTCCCGTGTTCGAGTGGCTGGGGCTTTACTCGGTCTATCACGCCAGCTGGTTCCTCACCATCCTCACTTTTCTGGTGGCCTCGACCAGCCTCTGCATCATCCGCCAGGCGCCCGGCATGGTGCGGGAGATGAAGAGCTTCCGCACCGGTGCGCGCGAAGCCTCGCTGCGCCAGTTTGCACACAAGCACATCACGCAAACCCTGCTCTCGCGCAACGAGGCGCAGCAGAAGGTCGCGGAGTACCTCGCTGCACAAGGCTACAAGAGTCGCACCAAGGATCAGGCAGGTGGCGTCCTCATTGCCGCCAAGGCCGGCAGCTGGAATCGCATGGGCTATCTGCTCGCGCACAGTGCCATCGTGCTGATCTGCGTCGGCGGCCTGCTCGACGGCGATCTGCCGCTCAAGCTGGAAATGGTGCTCGGCTCGAAAAAGGTTACGGACCTCGACAAGCCCTTCGGCGAGATCGGCGCCGAAAGCCGGCTCGGTCCCGAGCACTGGAGCTATCGCGGCAATGTGTTCCTGCCCGAGGGCAAGCGCAGCAACATCGCCGTACTCAACGTCAAGGACGGCGCCCTGCTACAGGAGCTGCCCTTCAGCATCACGCTGAAGAAGTTCCATATCGAACATTATTCGACCGGCATGCCGAAGCGCTTCGCCAGCGACATCGTGCTCACCGACCTCAAAACTGGTGCCGAAATTGAGCACACCATCGAGGTCAACAAGCCTTTCGAGTACCACGGCATTTCGCTCTACCAGGCCAGCTTCGAGGACGGCGGCAGCAAGCTGAAGCTCAAGGCGCACAGCCTCCTGCCCGGCTCCACCCGCGTCACCGACGCCGCCACCGAAGTCGGCGACAGCCTGCAACTGAAGCAGGGGAACAATGCCCTGCACGTCGAGATCACCGGCTTCCGCCCTTTCAATGTCGAAAACATGGCGGCAGCGCCAACGCCCGGCACCGGCGACCAGGGCAAACTGGCCATGCTCAACCACTCGATCGATCAGGCCCTCGGTAGCGGCGCCAAATCACCGGACGGCAAGGACCTGAGGAACGTCGGCCCCAGCTTCAGTTACAAGATTCGCGACGAAGCCGGCCAGGCGCGTGAGTACAACAACTACATGGCGCCGATCCAGCAGGACGGACGCAGCTTCTACATGACCGGAATGCGAGAGACACCGGCCGACGGCTTCCGCTACCTGCGCATTCCCGCCGACGAAGACGGCAAACTCGACACCTGGTTTGCCCTGCGCGCCCTGCTGACCACGCGCAGCGAACATGCGCTGATCGCACGCCGCTTTGCCGCCAAGGCCATGAGCGGGCGCAACGTCGCCGACACGGTGCGCACCCGGCTCGCCGACGCCGCCGAGCGCACGCTGCAACTTTATTCCGAACGCGGCTTCGAAAGCCTGGGCCAGTTCATCAATGACAGCGTGCCGGAAAACGAACGCGGCAACGCCGCCGATGCACTTGTACCGGTACTGCAGGGCTGCGCGTGGGAGGCCTGGCAGCTGCTGCGCGAACGTCAGCAGCTGAAGCCGCTGGCCATGAATCCGACGCGCGCCGACTATCTGCGCGATGCCGTGAACAGCATCAGCGACAGTTTCCACTACGGTGCGCCGGTCTATCTCGAGCTCGACCAGTTCGACGAAGTCAAAGCCAGCGTCATCCAGGCCACACGCTCGCCCGGCAAGTTCGGCGTCTATCTCGGCTGCGCTTTGCTCGTGGCTGGCGTATTCTTCATGCTCTACGTGCGTGAACGCAGACTCTTCGTGCTGCTCAAGGACTCGGGCGAAGTGCTGCTGGCGCTCTCGTCCAACCGCAAGACGCTGGACACCGATCACGAATTCACCCGTCACCAGGACGCCATTGAAAGCCTGCTGAACCATGGAACTCGCACACCCTAAGGCCCCTACTTCGCTGCTCAAGCGCCGCAGTCCGCTCGACTGGCTGGCCGCCCTCCTGCTGTCCGGTGGCGCGCTGTTCGCACTGAACCGCTACGGCGCCTTCATGGACGGCTACGAGCAGGCCATCCTGCTGGCCGCCATCCCGACCTTCATCGCCCTGGCCTGGGCCTGGCCCGGTCTGCGCAATCTGCTGGCTGGCACGGCGCTGCTGGCACTCGGCGGCATCAGTCTCTATCACGCCGACCTGGCACGCGCTGAACAGGTCTTCTTCCTCAAGTATTTCCTGTCCAGTCAGACTGCTATCGGCTGGATGTGCTTCCTCTTTTTCCTGGCCACTGCATCCTACTGGTTAGGCCTGCTAGCCAAGAGCGAATTCGCCGAGAAGACCGGCACGGCGCTGACCTGGGCCGCAGTACTCATGGGCGTCACCGGCATGTTGGTGCGTTGGTACGAAAGCTACCTGATCGGCACCGACATCGGGCATATCCCGATCAGCAACCTTTACGAAGTGTTCGTGCTGTTTTCCTTGATCACCGCGCTGCTCTACCTGCACTACGAGCGTCGCTACGCCACACGCAAGCTCGGCGCTTTTGTACTGATCGTGATCTCGGCGGCGGTGGGCTTCACGCTCTGGTACACCTTCTCGCGCGGCGCCCACGAAATTCAGCCGCTGGTGCCGGCACTGCAAAGTTACTGGATGAAGATCCACGTACCGGCCAATTTCATCGGCTACGGCGCCTTTTCGCTGTCCGCCATGATCGGCGTGGCCTGGCTGCTGGCCGAGCGCGGCATCCTTGCCTCGCGTCTGCCGACGCTGGCGGTGATGGAAGACGTGATGTACAAGGCCATCGCCATCGGCTTCGCCTTCTTCACCGTCGCCACTATCCTCGGTGCGCTGTGGGCGGCTGAGGCCTGGGGCACCTACTGGCAATGGGACCCGAAGGAAACCTGGGCGCTGATTGTGTGGCTCAATTACGCTGCCTGGCTGCACCTGCGCCTGACCAAGGGCCTGCGCGGTTCGGTGCTGGCCTGGTGGGCGGTGGTCGGTCTGCTGGTCACGACCTTCGCCTTCCTCGGCGTCAATATGTTCCTCTCTGGCCTGCACTCGTACGGTGAGCTGTAAGCAAGAACTCAAATCCGCCGAGGTCTAATTGGACTTCGTGCGGGGAGCAAGCAGCGCCTGCAGCTCCGCCTCCGAAAAGCCCGCCGCCCGGCGGGCTTTTTCATTCAGGGGCGCTTGCGGCCATGGGGCGGCATAAACTTCCAGCAATCGGCGATATTCCGCTTCCGGCTCCACGCCACGTTCGGCACACAAAGCTCTGAACCAGCGATCACCGATCGCTACGTGCCCAACTTCGTCGCGCAGGATGATGTCGAGGATGGCGACCGCGGCCTTGTCGCCGATGCCCTGCAGCTTCTTCTGTATCGGCGGCGTCGCATCCAGCCCGCGCGCTTCGAGCAGGCGCGGCACCAGCGCCATGCGCGCGAGCGGATCGTGGGCGGTCTTCAGGGTCATCTGCCACAGGCCGTCGTGGGCAACAAAATCGCCATATTCATGGCCCAGGCTGCGCAGGTGATCGCGCATCAGGCCGAAGTGATAGGCCTCTTCGGCCGCCACCTGAATCCAGTCGGCGATGTAGTCGCGCGGAAAGCCGGGAAAGCGCACGATATGGTCGAGTGCCAGGTTGATGGCATTGAATTCGATATGCGCGATGGCATGGATCAGGGCGGCGCGTCCTTCCGGCGTATGCGCGCCGCGCGCCGGTAATTGCGCCGGCGGCACCAG
>DATMTO010000248.1:0-12479 GCA_035564055.1 Rhodocyclaceae bacterium
GCGAGGCGCCGCCGCGCTGCGTCGAGCTCGCTTTCGCGTTGGGCTACGACGGCCTGCGTGGCCTGCACGTCGCTGTCGCGGGCGCCAGCCTGCGACTGGGCAATGATGATACCGTTCTGCGCCTGCTGCAGATTGGCGCGCGCCTCGGCCAGCTGGGCATTGAGCGTGTCGGTCTGCATGCGCGCCAACACCTGGCCCGCTTCGACGAAATCGCCGTCGCCGACGAGGATTTCCTGGATGCGTCCCGGCAGCTTGGCCGCGACGTCGATCTCGACCGCTTCAATGCGGCCGTTGCCGCTGATGAAGTCGTTGCCGACACCGTTGCCGCGTAGTTTCATCCAGGCGAAGACGGCGATCACCAGCGCCAGCAGGGCGATGAACGGGAGCAGGAGTTTGCGCAGGGGCGGCAGGTTCATGATGGTCGACCTAGGGTATGGCGGGCGCCGCGGCGTCGCGGTTCAGACTGCCGCCGCCCAGAGCGGCATACAGGTTGATGCGACTGGCGAGCAGGGCGCGACGGGTTTGCGCGCGCTGTTGTTCGGCATTGAGCAGTTCGCGCTGGGCATCGAGCACTTCCAGATAATTGGTGGAGCCGTTGTCGTAGCGGAGCTTGGCGAGACGCGCGCGCTCGTGCTGCGCGGCGAGGTTCTGGTCCTGGTAGCGGAGCTGCCGGGCCAGCCATTCGAGACCGGAAAGTGCGTCCAGCACTTCGCGAAAGGCCGTCTGTACGATTTTCTCGTAGTTGGCGACAGCGATGTCGCGGCGCACTTCAGCCAGATCGAGGTTGGCGCGATTACGCCCGCTGTCGAAGATGGGCAGTGTCAGCTGCGGCGCAAAGTTCCAGGCGCGGCTGCCCGCTTCAAACAGGCCGCCCAACTCGGCGCTGGCGCTGCCGAAGGCGCCGGTCAAGGTGATGCGCGGGAAGAAGGCGGCGCGCGCCGCGCCGATATTGGCGTTGGCGGCCTTGAGCTGGTGCTCTGCGGCGATGATGTCGGGACGGGTCACGAGTAACTCGGCCGGCAGCCCCGGCGCCAGCGACGGCAGAATCGCATCGTCGTTGCAGCTGATGGTGGCGGCATCGATCGGTTCCTTGACGCCGAGCAGCTGCGTTAACGCATGGCCCTGCACGGCGCGCGATTGTTCGAGCTGCGCCTGGAGGTTCTGCGCCTGGGTCAGTAGCGACTCGACCTGGGCCAGTTCGAAGCGCGAAGTCGAGCCGACCTCGACGCGACGTTTGAAGATCCGGTACGACTCCTCGCGGCTGGCAACGGTACGGGCGGCAAGGTCGATGCGTTCATTGAGTTCGCACAGCGAGACATAGGCGTTCGCGGTCTGGGCGATCAGGCTCAAGGTGGCGGCCCGCTGGGCGGCGGCGCTGGCGAGATAGGTTTCGAGCGCAGCCGCCTTGAGGTTGCGCACGCGGCCCCAGAAATCCAGTTCCCAGGCGTTGAAACCGAGCCCGACCTGATACTGGCTGCTGTAAAGCGGCTGGCCGGTGATATTGAGATCGCCCGGCGTCAGTGCACGGCTGCCGCCGGCCTGAGCGGCCACGGTGGGAAGCTGATCGGCGCGCTGAATGGCGAAGGCCGCACGCGCTTCCTCGACGCGCAACGTGGCAATGCGCAGGTCTCGATTGTCGGCCAGCGCGTGGCGGATCAGCTCCTGTAGTTGCGGCGCAACGAAATAGTCCGGCCAAGCCGTGGCCGCGGCGGCGCCCGGCTCCGTGGCTTCAGGTGCGTAGCGTGCAGCGATAGGTGCCGGCGGTGTCGCATCTGGCGGCGCCAGCGACATGCAGCCGGACAGCAGCAGAGACGAAGCCAGGATCGCGGCCGCCGCTCTTACCACCCATTCCGTTTGCAGTCTGCGCTGACTCGTTGTCTTCACTTCCGCTCGCAATCGCTCTGGTATCGACCCGGCCAAGTATAGGCTACGATATGCACCTGTCCTGTTGATGCAACGCAACCTTCATATCCGAACCGCTCCGGAGTCCGCATGAAACGCTATCCGCGCTGGGCGCTTGTGACCTGTATTTCCCTGCTTGTCCTGATCCTTGTCGGCGCTGTGGCGCTGCACTATGCCGGGACAGTGCTGAAGGCGCAGATCGAACAAGCGCTCGGCGAGGACAGTTCAGTCGGCGATATCTCCATGGGCCTGTTCTCGGTGACCATCAGCGATTTGCGCGTCCGCGCGCCGGCGGGCTGGCCGGTCGAGGAAAACCTGCATGCGCAACGAATCGTGGTGGCGCCCGACTGGCAGGCCTTGCTGTCACGCAGGATCGCCATCCGTTATATCCGTGCCGATGGCGTGTACCAGTCCATCCTGCGCGACGACAACGGTCGGCTGCGCGTGCTGCCTGGTTTGCTGGAAAGGAAGAAGAAGGATGACGCTGCGCCGCCGCCCGACGTCACGATCGGTGAGGTGGTGCTGAGTAATGCCGCTCTCGATTTTTATGACGCCACGATACGCAAGCCGCCCTATCGCGTTCGCCTCGAAAAGGTCGAGGCCCGGCTCGGCAAGCTGCATCTGCCGGCGCTGGACGGCCGCAGCCCGCTCGAACTGAGCGGCATCATCAAGGGGGAGCGCAGCGAAGGCTCCTATCACCTCAAGGGCGACATCGAACTTGCGACGCGCGACTCCGAGCTGACTACGACCATGCGCAACGTAGACCTGACTGCATTGAAACCCTATCTGGTGCGCTCGGCCGAAACCGGCGTGAAGCGCGGCGAACTGGATCTCGACCTCAAATCTGTGGTCAAGCAGCGCCGTCTCAATGCGCATGGCACGCTGGTCCTGCATGATCTGGAGCTGGATGACAGTGGTAGCTTCATGGGCCTGCCGCGTCAGGGCGCGGTGAACATGCTCAAGAACGAGCGCAAGGATATCCGCATGCAATTCGCCCTGCAGGGCAATCTTGATGATCCGAAGTTTTCCCTGAATGAAAACCTGGCCATGAAGTTCAGCGCCGGTCTTGCCGACACGCTGGGCGTGAGCATTGGTAATCTGGGCAAGTCGGTGGGCGGTGCGGCTACCGGCATTGGCAACGCGCTCAAGGGCTTGTTCGGAAAGTAGACGTAGAGGATTGGTAAGACCACCAGACACGCCAGAGCCGTCGCGTCGCGCTTGAAGAACAAGACCCGGCATGGCCAGGAGAGTGTTGCGCTGAATGGCGACCATGCCGGGGTGGGCCGGGAGTAGTGCTGACGTGGACCGGCCGCACTTTTACTGTAGGTCAATCTCGATGCGCTTGCCGAGGCATTTTTCAGGAGGAAATATGAGGTACTCACACTTTCTGTCATTTGTTCCGGTCGTCTGTCTGGGCGGCCTGTTGTGCGGGTCGGCACAGGCGGCCGACATGCGCCTGAAGCCTGGGCTGTGGGAAATGACCATGCAGAGCGCCCACGACGGGGCCGTCCAGCAGATGCCCAAGCTCACGCCGCAACAGCAGGCGCAAATGGAAAAGATGGGCATCAAGATGCAGTCGGGCGGCGGTGTGACGATTCAGACCTGCCTGACCAAGGAGCAGGTCGAGCGCGACGAGCCGCCCAAGCCGCGTGAAGAAGCACGCCAGAAATGCGAGCAAAAGGACGTGAAGCGTTCGGGTAATACCGTCAGCTGGAAGATGGTGTGCACCGGTGAACATCCCATGACCGGAACGGGCAGCATGACCATGCAAAGCGACGAGGCCTATTCGAGCACGGTGAACATGGTGACGCAGGATCCCAAGCGCGGTGCGGTCGCCATGAACAGCAGCGTGCAGGGACGTTGGCTGGGCGCGGCGTGCGGGAAGAAGTGAGTCAAATCGGCCGGCGCCGTGTGCCGGCCGCGCCTGCGGCACGTCGCGGGTATTGCAACAGGCCGCAATAGCGGCCTGTTTTTTTGGCGGGTTTTGGGGAGGGCTTAGAGGCTCATGCCGTGAATGGCGTTGAGCAGGGTCTTGACCTTGAACGGGCGCAGGATGATCTGGTTCACGCCGGCGACGCGGAGTTTCTCGGCGCGAGTCTGGTCGCATTGCGCCACCATCACGGCTACGGTCGCGCTGGCGGGAGAGGGCGTTTGACCAGAGCGCAGCCGCTCGATCAGGCCCAGACCCTGATCGTCGTCGTCAAGCGCCAGCAGCAGGCCATCAAAAGCTTCCCGCCGCAGCACTTCCTGCGCCGTCTTAAGACTTGGCGCCTCCTGGATTTCCGCGAGCCCCGTGCCACGCGCCGTCAGCGCCACGGTTCGACGAACCATGGCGTCCGGTTCGAGGAGCAGAAAGTTTCTTCTCTGCCCTGCCGCGCTCATGCTTGCCCCCGTTCCAGCAGCTCGCTGACGGCGAGGTCGCGCAAGGTGCCGAGGATGGCCAGATCGGTTGCGTCGACCTCGCGCGGCTTGGTGTCGATAATGCAGAGCGTGCCGGCGATCAGGCCGGACGGCAGCACCAGCGGCGCGCCGGTGTAGAAGCGGATATGCGGCATGCCGACCACGAGCGGGTTATCGGCAAAGCGTTCGTCCTTGAGCGTATCGGGAACGACCAACGGCTCGGTGGACAGCAGGGCATGCGCGCAAAAGGCGACGTCGCGGGAGGTTTCGCAGACATCCAGCCCGACCCTGGATTTGAGCCACTGACGATTCTCGTCGACCAGCGAGATCAGGGCGATCGGGGCATCGAATTCGCTGGCGGCGAACTCGGTGATCCGGTCGAAACGCTGTTCCGGCGGCGTGTCGAGAATGAGCAGCGCGTGCAGCGCGGCCAGCCGTTCTTTTTCGTTGGGCGGGAGCGGGGCTGTCTTCATGCGGGTCGCAACGTGTGGAGACGCACGCAGTTTAGCAGCCTGCGCCGGCTTCAGCAGTGTTTGCTGCCGGTACGCGTGAAGCCGCCGCTGCCGCCGTATTCGCCCGGCGGCTGGATGCAGATCGTCAGCGGCAAGGTGTCGGTCTTGCTGGCAATTTCCGGCGGGAAGGGCGCGAACGGCGCTGCCTGTCTGGCGACAGCTTCGATGTAGGCGATTTCGATCTGGCGGTCGGCGGCGCGCTTGATCTTGTAGTCGACCAGTCGGCCGTCGCGACCGATGATGAGCTCGACCTCGGCGGCGCGCTGGCCGTGCGATGCCTTCGGCCGCTCAACGAAGCGGGCGCCGCGGTTGAGCTTGCTGATGAAGGAGTTGAAGTACCACTCCAGGCTGAGCGGCTCGATCTCCTTGAGCTTGGCTTCCTGCTTGGTGGATTCGGCGTCCTCGCCGGCATCTTCCTCATAGCTTCCCATGCCGCGCGCCATGGCCAGAGCGCGTCGCGCCAGCTCGGCGCCGCTGGGCGTCTTTTCCGCCGGGCGGCTGGGGGTGCTCCAGGTGCCCTTCTTGCTGCTGATGACCGTCTGCTGCGTGCTTTTGCGTCGCTCCGGCTGAGGCGTGGTCGTGACCGGTTGCTGCGGGGCGATCTGGGCACGCTTGTACAGGCGCGCCTGCAGCGGCGCGTCGACATGGTAGCGGGACGGGTCGGTGCCGCCGAGTGGCTGATCCTGCAGCAGCGGGAAAAAGATGGCGAGCGCGTGCAGTACCACCGAGGCGGCCAGCGCGATGCGGAAGGTTTTGCGCGCTCGGGCGGATCGCCGTTCCGCAGCGAGCAGCTCCTGGGTGAGGGACAACAAGATGGGGTCAGACCCGCCGGGCCGGGCGGGCAATCGTGGAAACCTGGATTAGAGGCCCGATTTTACGCCGGGTTTCACGCCGGCAGTTGGGTACGTTGTAACCAGAGTTCTAGCTCGGCCGGCGGAACCGGGCGGCTGAACAGATAGCCCTGGCCGGCTTCACACCCGAGCTGTTGCAGGAGCGACAACTGGGCCTCGGTTTCCACGCCTTCGGCGATCACCTGCAGACCCAGCGTGCGGCTCATGCCGAGGATGGCCTCGACGATGGCGACGTCGTTGGCGTCGGCGGTGAGGTCGCGGACGAAGCTCTGGTCGATCTTGAGCCGATCGATCGGCAGGGTCTTGAGCACGCTGAGCGAGGAGTAGCCGGTACCGAAATCGTCGATCGAGATCGAGATGCCGAGCGACTTGATCTCATGCAGCAGGCGCGGACTGGTTTCCACCAGTTGTAACGTGCTTTCGGTCAGCTCCAGATCGAGGCATTCGGCCGGGAAACCGGTTTCACCGAGAATCGCGCGGAGGTCGTCGATGAAGGCATCGTTGACCAGCTGGCGTGCCGAGACATTCACGGACAGTCGCATCTGGCAGGGATAAGCCTCGACCCAGCGCCGGCATTCGGCGCAGGCGGCGCGCAGCACCCAGCGGCCGATATGGCTGATCAGGTCGCTGCTTTCAGCCACCGGAATGAAGTGGGCCGGCGAGATCAGCCCTTCAGATGGATGCTGCCAGCGTACCAGCGCCTCCACGCCGACCAGTTCGCCATCCATGAGATTGACCTGAGGCTGGTAATGGACGCGCAGATGGCTGTATTCGAGCGCGCGCTTGAGTCCTTGTTCGATGCTGTGAATCTGGCTGGCGCGCCGGCTCATGTCG
The DNA here is from genome assembly GCA_035564055.1 of Rhodocyclaceae bacterium. Lineage (GTDB taxonomy): Bacteria > Pseudomonadota > Gammaproteobacteria > Burkholderiales > Rhodocyclaceae. Next base: position 6,500 of record DATMTO010000248.1, read on the forward strand.
GCGGTGTGCAAACTGTAGCGATTCTTGCCCTGCGCCTTGGCCACATGCAGCGCGGTGTCGGCGGCGCGCAGCAGCGCGTGGCGGTCGTCGCCATCTTCGGGAGCGCGGGCGATGCCGATACTCGCCGAAATGGTCAGGCGTTCGCCGTTCAGCTCGGTTGGCTCGGACAGGGCGTACAGCAGTTGCTGCGCGGCTTTGGCCAGATACTCGTCGTCGACGACGTTATGCATGACGATGGCGAACTCGTCGCTGCCCATGCGGGCGATGTGGTCGCCGGCGCGCAGCAGGGTGCGGATGCGCTCGGCCAGTAGCACCAGCAGTGCATCGCCGAAGGCATGGCCGAGGCTGTCGTTGATGATCTTGAAGGAGTCGAGGTCGAGCAGCAGTACGGCGCACTGCCGGCCTTGGCCGGCGACCAGCGCCTGATCGACAAGCGCGTTGAAGAGCAGGCGATTGGGCAGGCCGGTCAGCGCATCGTGGCGCGTCAGATGATCAAAGTCGGTGACGCTCTTGTGCAGCCGCTCGGACAATAGTTGCTCGCGGGTGATGTCGCGCACCACGCCGATGGCGCGTGGCGGCGCGGCGAAGTTTTCATCCGGCATGCGCTGCAGATTCATGTCCAGCCAGCGCAGATCACCACCGGGCCGAATCAGACGGAAAACAATGGCATGGCTGTCGTGGCTGCTGAGAAGGCGGCTCTTGAGGCCGGCCAGCTCGCCGCGGTCGTCGGGATGAATGCGTTCGGTCAGGTCGAGCCAGTTGGTGCGCGGTACGCCGGGCATGCCGGTCATCAGTTCATTGACCTTGCCGTCGAGCTTGAGTTCGTTGCTGTCGAGGCGCCACTCGAACACGCCCAGGTCGGCGGCGGCGAGGGCGAGACGCAGACGTTCCTCGCTGTTGCGCAGGGCGATACGTTCGCGGCCGAGTTCAATCAGCTTGCGGCGCAGCTTGGCCTGCAGACGCTCGACGTGCATGGCGTTGAGCTCGGATTCGCTGTAGGCGCTGCTTGGCGCTGGCGGCCTTGCCGCGGCCAGTGCCTCGATCTGGCGGATCATTTCGGTCGGCTCGATCGGCTTGACGATGAAGCGATTGGCGCCAGCGGCCAGCGCCATCTCTTCGTCACGGCGATCCACATAGGTGGCGGAATAGACGATGATCGGCACCTGCTTGAGCGACTCGATGCGCCGGATGCGGCGACACAGCTCGAAGCCGTCCATGCCGGGCATCAGGATGTCGGTGATGACGAAGTCGGGCTTTTCATCCAGCGCCAGCTGCCAGGCCTGCTTGCCGTCGGCCGCCGAGAGCACCGTGTGCCCCAGCGAGATCAGGATCGATTCGAGCAGCAGCCGGGAGTTTTCATCGTCCTCGGCGATCAGGATCTTCATCTGCATTTTTCGAGAATGCCTTGTACCTGGTTGATGACCAGCAACGGGTCGATGGGTTTTTCAATATAGCCGTTACAACCGGCGGCCAGCAGCCTTTCGCGGTCACCGGACATGGCGTAGGAGGTCACGGCGATGATGGGCATGTGCCGGCCCACGTCGGTGCTACGGATGGCCTTGAGCGCCTCGGCGCCGTCCATGTCGGGCAACTGGATGTCGAGCAGGACGAAGTCGGGCGTGGCCGAGATCGCCAAGGCAATGCCCGCGCTGCCGGTCATGGCGCGCAGGGTGCCGTAGCCGTGCGCTTCGAGGATGAAGGTGATCAGCTCCATGTTGTTTTCGTTGTCTTCGATGATCAGGGCGGTCTGCATGGTCACTTTCCTTCTTGGTCGTTCTTCGTCGCCTGCAATACGAGCGGAATCCACAGGCTGAATGTGCTGCCCTGCCCGGGCTGGCTGGTCGCCGTGATGTCACCTTGCAGCAGGTCGGTCACGATCTTGCGTGTCAGATAGAGGCCCAGCCCGGTGCCGGGTGTCTTCACGCGCAGGTGCGTGTCGATCCGCTCGAACGGCTGGAACAGTTTGGCGACAGCTTCGGGCGCGATACCGATGCCTTCGTCCGCGACTTCAATGACGATACGCTCGGCGTCTGCCTTGAGGCGGACGTTTACGGTGCCTTGCTCGGAATACTTGATCGCGTTGCTGAGCAGGTTCAGCAGGCATTGCAGCAGCCGCTTGCGGTCGCTGGACGCGTTGATCGATGCGCCGGCCTCCACCTCGAGCCCCAGCCCCTTTTCCAGACGCTGCGGCTGAAGCGTGGCGACGGCCTCCTCGATCAGCTGGTTGACCGAGAAGCTCTCCACATACACTTCGGCGTAGCCGGCCTCGATCTTCGAGATGTCGATGACGTCGGTAATCAGCGCGAGCAGGTGCTTGGCCGAGCCGTATACGCGCTGCAGGTGGTCCTGCTGCTTCTCCGAGAGCGGGCCGGAGATGCCCTGCAACACGACACCGGTAAAGCCAATGATGGCATTGAGCGGCGTACGCAGTTCATGCGACATCGAGGCGATGAACATGGACTTGAGCTGATCGAGCTGGCGCAGCCGTTCGTTGGCAGTGCGGAGCTCCTCAGTCCGCTCCTGTACCTTGCGTTCGAGCGCCTGATAGGAGTCCTGCAAAGCCCGTTCGGCGGCGCGACGCATGTCACTTTCGATCACCAGCGAAGCAAGGTCGCCGATGGAGGCAGCGAAGTTCTGCTCGTCCGGCGCCCAGTTGCGGGCGGGGCCGACATGCTCGTGGCAAATGACGCCGGCCAGCTTGCCGCCGACGCGCAGCGGCACATCCATCATCGAGGTGATGCCGAGCGGCTTGAGATAGCTTTCGGCGAACTCGCGCGTGCGCGGGTCCGTCTGCGCATTGTTGGCGGCGAAGCCGCGGCCCTCGTGCAGCGAAGCGAAGTAATCTGGCGCGTTTTCGGCGTCGAGGGTGAGGCCGCCGGTGAATTCAGCGGTGCTGCGTATGAACAGGGTTTTGCAGTACAGCTTGCGAGCGGACGGATCGAGCATCCAGATGCTGACCCGTTCCACCTTGAGTGTGCCGGCCGAGGTGGCGATCAGCTCCTGGAGCTGGCGTTCGATATTTGCGTCGGGCGAAAGGCCGAAACGCGCCAGTTGGGTAAGCACCGCGTTCTGGCTCATGAGGCGTTCGTCGCGGGCGCGCAGCGCATGCTCGCTGCGCTGGCGGCCGATCATGTACAGCGCCAGCATGAAGGTAAAGCCGAAACCGCCGGTGAGGATGCCGAGAAACTGCCCATTGGCCTTGAGGCCGTCGTCGAGGTCGCGCGGACGCGAGATCAACAGCCACTGCCGCCCGGCAAAGCTGTGCGAAGTTTCCTGATACAGGCCCTGACGTAGGTGTTCGATGTTCGGCGCTGGTCCGGTCGCCTCAATGGGTTCGCGGCCGTCGATGTGGTGATAGAGCAATTGAGGCGCTTCTTGATCGGTGACGTCGATGAGCCAGTTTTCGGCATTGCGTGTCTCGAAGGGACTCAGCGTCTGCTGCGCCAGCTTGCCGATTTCCAGCGCCATCGAAACGAAGCCGCGCAGGCCGTCGCTGTCCTGCACGGGGCCATCCTCGGCGAATTCATTGCGACTCACCGGCCAGTACACGACGATGGCGCTGCCGCCGCGGATCATGTTCACCTGCCGCGACGCGCGCGGCTGACCGGCCACGCGCGCCAGCCGTATCGCTTCGCTACGCTTCGATTCCGAGAGGACATTGAAGCCGGTGACGCTGACGCCGCCGCTGGCCGGTTCGGCCAGCAGTACCGGTAGGTATTCGTTACGACGGGCTGCCGGTATCGGCTGGCCGTCGCCATCCCAGTCGTAGATGCGATAGTCAGGGCGGACGGTGCGCCGGGCCATGGCCTCGAACTGTGGGCGTTCGGCCTCAGTGACCCGCGGTATCCAGTTGAGCGAACGGATCAGCGGGTTTTGCTGCAGCAGGCCGGCGGTGAAATTGTGGAACTCCTTGCGACTGATCTCGGTGTTGTAGAACAACACCTGGGTTGCCATCAGGTCGCGCTGGCTGAGATCCAGCGTGCGCTGCAGCGATTGCCCCATGGCGACGCCGCTGGACATGAACTCGTTGACCCGGGCGTCGTGGTCGAGATGCTTGACGATAAAGGCGGTGACGAGCGTGAAGCTGCAACCGAGACTGATGATCGGCAAGGACAGCAGGCTCCATTCGCGCTTGCCGCGGCGCCAGTTCTGGGCTAACAGGACCAGTGGCGCGACGACCAGCATGCCGCTGAGGTCGCCGACCCACCAGGTAAGCCAGGTGAGGTTGGCCGCATCGCCGCTGATCTTGTTCTGGGTCAGCATCATCAGGGTGCCGACGCTGGCGGCGATGGTGGTGCCAGCCGCCGCGCACAGGATGAAACGCAGTGCGTCCGAAACGGTGGTGATCTGCAGGTTTTTGATGGTCCGGCGCAGCAGCCACGCGGTGACCCAGGCTTGCAGGGTCGAGGCTATGGCCGTCATGGTGGCCGAGGCTGCCGCCTGCAGCAGCGTGCTGGCGGACGAGAACAGGGACAGGTCGTTGAAGGTGAATACGCCGACAAAAACCGCCGGCAGCATGGCCGCACCACGCAGCAGCACTGCCGACAGGGCGATGCCGGCCGGGATCCACAGCAGGTTGGCACCGCCTACGCCGGCTTGCGCCTGCACGACCATCCAGGCCGTCACGCAGTAGGCGACGACCACAAGCGTGGACTCGAACAACCGGCGCTGGATGGAGGATGTAGACATGCCGCTCCTTGATTGCACTCAATACTGCGGACAACCTACTGCAGACTTCCCATGGCAACCCCCGGACTGGGCGCGAAGGTTTATGCATTAATCATATCAGGCCGCACGCCCTTGCGTTTTCCTGCGTTATGTTGCTGGGCAGAGTCGGGCGGTATTTTGTGCAATCATCGATTCTTCGTCGGTCGGCAGCGTCAGGATGGTCAGACCGTCCCCCAGCCAGGCGAGGCCGGCACTGATGCGTTCGCGCACCGGCCCGGCATGTTCGCCGATGCCACCGGTGAATACCACCGCGTCGACGCCGCCGAGGGCGGCGGCGAGCGAGCCGATTTCACGCACGACACGGTAGCAGAACAGCGCGATGGCCTCCTGTGCGGCCGGTGCAGCGGAGGCGAGCAGGGTGCGCATGTCGCCGGATATGCCCGAGACCCCGAGCAGTCCGGCGCGGTGATAGAGCAGGTCGGCCAGCGTGGCGGCGTCCATGCCGCGTGCCTGCATCAGGTGCAGCAGCGCGCCCGGGTCGAGACTGCCGCAGCGCGACGCCATGAGCAGTCCGTCCAGGGTGGAGAAGCCCATGGTGGTGGCGACACTGCGGCGATTGCGCATGGCACACAGCGAGGCGCCGCTGCCCAGATGCGCGACGATGACACGACCGTCGGCACGGGCGCCGAGATGCTGCGGTAACTGGCTGGCAATGTATTCGTAGGAAATACCGTGGAAGCCGTAGCGGCGCATGCCGGCCGCATGCAGTTCACGCGTCAGCCCCAGCCATTGGGCCATTGCCGGCTGGTCGTGATGGAAGGCCGTGTCGAAACAGGCGACCTGCGGCACGCCGGGAAGCAAGCGGGTGACAGCGTCGATGCCGGCCAGATTGTGCGGCTGGTGCAGCGGCGCCAGTGCGGTGAGTTCGCGCAGGGCCTCGATGTGATGCGCGTCGAGCACGACCGGTGCGCCATAATTCGCGCCGCCGTGTACCACCCGGTGGCCGACCGCGCGAATCTCGGGGCCGCCCAGGCGGGCCAGCAGGTCGGCGAGTTGGCGGCAGAAGTCGTCGGGGCTGCCGTCGTGTTCGAGCTTGCCGCGCTGATGCGCCAAAAGATCGTCGCCATACAGCGCGTACTTCAGCGTCGAGGAGCCGGCATTGAGGACGAGCACGGCCGTATCGAGCTTATTTCCCCGCATGATGGGCATAGCGCACTGCCACCGCCGCCGAGGCGAGGCGCGCGTCGGCGCTGTCGGCGCGCGAGGTGAGGATGATGGGCACACGGGCGCCGACGACCAGGCCGGCGATGAT
>DATMTO010000249.1:0-34510 GCA_035564055.1 Rhodocyclaceae bacterium
GCTCGAACTGCGCGAACCGCCGCAGGCCGGTGCGACGGCTGGGGGCGGACAGAGCGGCGTGCGAACCGCGAAGGAAGCGAATGATGGCGGCGTCGAGCGCGAGCATCGGTCAGGCAAGGGACAGCGCATCGTGCACAGCGAAAAGCTCACCAACCCGACATCGATCGCCGAGTTCATCAAGGTCCAGACCAACGAAGCCGCCAAGGACAACAAGCAGCCCGACGCGGTCAAGGAAAACGAGGGCGTCAATCCAACCGCCATGGGACGCGACGGCTCAACCGTCAGCTCGCGTCTGCGTCTCGACATTGACGCGCCGGCCAGCGGCCATGACGACATCCTCGTCGGTCCCGGTATCCCTGTGGACGAGTGGGACTACCGCAAGCACATGCTGCTGCCCGATCATTGCCGCGTGCAGGAGCTGATCGGCCGCCATGACGGTGGTATCCAGTTGCCCGAGCATTTGCGCAAGCATGCGGCGCGGCTCAAACAGCAGTTCAGCGCACTGGTGCCGCAACGTCACTGGCTCAAGGGCCAGCCCGACGGTTCTGAGCCGGACATCGACGCCTGCGTGCGCCTCTACGCCGACCATCTGGCTGCCCGCCTGGGCGGCGGCGGCGCGCACGACATGAAGCAGGACGTGTATCTGGCGCAGCAGCATCGCGAACGTGACCTGTCCTGTCTGGTGCTGGCTGACCTGTCCTTGTCCACCGACGCCTGGGTCACGCACAATCAGCGCGTCATCGACGTGATCCGCGACACCCTGATGCTGTTTTCGGAAGCGCTCACCGCCACCGGCGACAAGTTCGGCCTCTACGGTTTCTCGTCGCAACGCCGCGAGCAGGTGCGCTTTCATCGCATCAAGGAATTCAACGCACCCTATGATCCGATCGCGCGCGGCCGTATTGCCGGACTCAAGCCCGGCTTCTACACGCGCATCGGCGCGGCGGTGCGCCACGCGACGAAGATTCTCGAAAAACAGGAAAGCGCCATGCGCGTGCTGCTGGTGCTCACCGACGGCAAGCCGCACGACATCGACTACTACGAGGAGCGCTACGGCATCGAGGACACGCGCATGGCGCTGATGGAAGCCAAGAAAAAACGCATCAAGCCCTTCTGCGTCACCATCGACCGCGAAGGCTCACACTATCTACCGCATCTGTTCGGCGTGAATGGCTACACCGTGCTGCGCCGTCCCGAGGAGCTCAGCAGTCGCCTGCCGATTCTCTACGCGCAGCTGACCGGCCAGAACTAGCCCATCCTCCCGCCCCCTTTTCCGGGAAGGGGCGACTGCGCTTCGCGGCTGCACCGCTCCAAAATATTGAATGGCTCCGTAGTTTCAGCCCAAGCGGATGTTCGCGCCGCGAACAGGCCGCGTTTGCTTTTTCCACGGGGAGTTCCTTCGGTCAGGGCGGCCCGGCGCAAAGCTGAACGCGGCGTTATCTGCCTCCGCGCAGCGCGTGCACCTCAGTTGCACTTGATCCGCTCCGGCTGCGCCGACTTGGCCCGCAGCCGGGTGCTGCCCACCATCAGGTCCGTCTCCACCGGCGCGACACGCTGAAAGCGGCCGACCGCCAGATCGTCGCGCAGCTTGGGGCACTTGCCCGGCAGTTCGAAGGTGGTGACGAGCTGCCAGCTGCCGTCGCGATCGGACAGCGCCGCCGCGTAGCCAAAATCCTGCGGCACCAGCAGCACCTCGTTTTCATCGGCCCCGCTGAAGTTGCCGATGAAGGCATCGCAGCGTCGCTCCGGTTCGCGCAGGCAGGCGGGCAGTTGCCACTTCTGCGCATGGCTGGCCCAGGCTGTATCGAGGAAACCTTGCGGCCAGATCTTGCCCGGCGTGCGGAGCTGCAGCTGCTCGACCAGCACCGGCTGGGGCAGCATCTGCGACTGCCAGCGATTGTTCAGTGCCTGCGCGGTCCTGGCCTTGTCGCTGATGACCGGATCGGCATCGGCAGCCAACTGGTCCAGTGCGGCCTTGCCGTAGCGCGCCGCATCGAAGCGCAGAAATCTGAAATCGAACTGAGTGGCCGGCGTCTTGCCCGAGGCTAGACGGGCTAGCTGGTTATTGACCGACAGACGCGCCGGATCGGCGAGCGGCGACAGGATCGCCAGGCCAAGGGCCACGGTCAGCAGCGAAGCGTACAGATTCACACTGGCGATACGCGGCAGCCATTCACCGTTACGGCGCAGCAGCGGTTCGACCATCGCCCACAAATAACCGGCTGCGTAAGCAAAGGCAACGCCGATGCCGGCAGCTGCGAAGATGCGATCGGGCGACCAGCCGTACTGGCCGACGCGCAGATTCAATGCATAGGTCGCGATCAGCACCATCGGCAGCAACAGCACGCAGGCTAGACGTGCAGCTTGCTGCAGCAGGCGATGCGCGGGCTTGTCGGCGGCGCCGTCCTGAAAGGCGGTATTGATCAGCACCACCAGGACGGCGCACGCGCCCAGCAGCAAGGCGGTGGCGAAACGCGTCTTCCACAACAGTTCGAAGCCGGCCAGCGGCACCGCAATCAGGAAGGCCGCGACGATCACGGTCAGCAAGGGCAGCAGCCAAGAGAGCATGGTCAGCAGCAGATTGCGGATGCCATTCACGATGCCCGGCCGCACGTCGGTGAGATGCAGGCCGCCGGCCACCACCAGCGTCGTCGCCGGCAGCCAGAACCAGTCGTGCCGGATTAGGTCGAACAGCAAGCGGATCTTGAGCATCATGAAGAGGCCAACGCCGAGCCCCATCACCAACCAGAAGGCGCCGGCGAAGACCGCCGCGAACAGGAGTTGTACGGCGAGCTTCCAGGCGTTCTCGAAATAGCTGGCGTAGGCGGCCGGCCAGCGGCGATCGCGCTCGCTGGCGAGTACCAGCGACCAGACGATGAAGAGCAGTGGCGCCATCAATGTCAGCGCAAAGCCGACGTCGTACGAATTCGCACCGGCAACGCCCTGCCCGCGCCATTCGGCATGGGCGGCCACGAACGCCACCACGCCTGCAATCGGCGCCAGCCAAAGAATCAGGCGACGACGACTCATATAGCCAATACTGACCAGCAGTGGCATCGGCACCAGCACGACGACGCCGCTCAGCGCCGCATACATAAGCGGCGCAATCTCAGCGCGCAGCTGCAACAGGATGCACAACGCCGCACCCTGGATCAGGCCGATCAGCATCCGCGTGCGTAACACCGCCGCTTCCGGCGCCCCGATTTCCCTACCCTTCTGCATGCGCTTCCCTTGATGTGGTGGGTGGCTTACATCTCCACCTGCGAACCCAGCTCTACCACGCGGTTCGGGGGAATCTTGAAGAAGGCCGTGGCCGGATCAGCGTTACGGAACATCCACTTGAACAGCACTTCGCGCCACACCGGCATGCCGCGCACCTTCTTGCTCGGGATGATGGTTTCGCGGGCCAGGAAGAAGGAGGTTTCCATCGGCTCGTAGCAGATGCCATGCTCGCCGCACATGCCCAGCGCCGCCGGCACATCCGGATCGTCCTTGAAGCCGAAACGCACGACAACGCTGCTGAAACCGTGCTTCAGCCTGCGCACCTCAACCCGGTCGATCTCCGGCACATGCGGCACGTCTTCCATCTGCACGCTGAGCATGATGATGCGCTCGTGCAGCACCTTGTTGTGCAATAGATTGTGCAGCATGGCACGCGGCACGCCGTCGGGATTGGGCGTCATGTAGATGCCGGTGCCTTCGACCCGATGCGGGCCGCCGTAATCCAGGCTGTCGAGGAAGGCATCGAGCGGCATCGCGTCCTGACGCAGCTTGCCGAGCAGCAGGCCGCGGCCCTTGCGCCAGGTGCTGAGCAGCGCGAACACGGACAGGCCGAGCACCAGCGGGAACCAGCCGCCATCGAGGATCTTGGTGCTGCAGGCGGAGAAGAAGGCGAAGTCGATGATGACGAAGCCGGTCAGGAAGATGCCGGCCTGCCACCAGCTCCACTTCCACAGGCTGCGCACCACGATGAAGGCGAGCACCGTGTCGATCATCATGGTCAGCGTCACCGCGATACCGTACATGGCCGCCAGATTTGACGAACTGCGATAGGTCACGACCAGCAACATCACTGCCAGCAGTAGCAGCCAGTTGATATTGGGAATGTAGATCTGGCCTTTTTCGCGCTCCGAGGTGAAGTTCACCTGGATGCGCGGGCAGTAACCGAGCTGAATGGCCTGACTGGTCAGCGAGAAGGCGCCTGAAATCACCGCCTGCGACGCAATCACGGTGGCGCAGGTGGCCAGACCGACCATCGGATACAGCAGCCACGGCGGCACCAGCATGAAGAACGGATTGCGCAGCGCTTCGGGATTATGCAGCAGCAACGCGCCCTGGCCGAGGTAGTTCAGGTAGAGCATGGGAAACACGAAGCTCAGCCAGGCGTACATGATGGGACGCCGGCCGAAGTGGCCCATGTCTGCATACAGCGCCTCGCCGCCGGTGATCGCCAGCACCACCGCGCCGAGCGAGAGGAAGGCCGGCAGCGGCTGGGTCACGAAGAAGTTCCACGCATACCAGGGATTGATCGCCGCCAGCACGCGCGGATGGTCGATCACATTGAGCAGACCCAATACGCCCAGCGTGGCAAACCAGAACAGCATGACCGGGCCAAACAGGCGCGCCACGCTGGCAGTACCGTGACGCTGGAACAGGAACATGCCGACCAGGATGCCCAAGGTGATGGGCACGACATAGGGCTTGAACATCGGCGTGGCGACTTCAAGACCTTCGACCGCCGAGAGCACCGACATGGCAGGCGTGATCACTGCATCGCCGTAGAAGAGCGCCGCACCGAAGATGCCGAGCACGGCAATCCCCCAGGCCAGACGCGGGCTGCCGTGCGCGGTGCGCAAGGCCAGTGCCGTCAGGGCCATGATGCCGCCTTCGCCGTTGTTGTCGGCGCGCGTGATGAAGGCGACGTACTTGAGCGAGACAGTGATCGTCATCGCCCAGAACACGAGGGAAAGAATGCCCAGCAGGTTGTCCGGCGTCAGTGCCAGCGGATGATGGCCGTCGAACACTTCCTTCATCGTGTACAGCGGACTGGTACCGATGTCGCCGTAGACGACACCCATGGCGGCCAGCGCCATGCCGCCGAGACTGGCCTGTTTACTTGAATCGGAAGACAAGAAACCTCCGGAAATCTTCGCGCCGGAACAACGGGCGCTGTCGGTGCGCGAGAGCGAAAGCGGCCAGACGCTGCTTCGCACTTCCCGCTTCAAGATGCTGGCGGATTATACGGCGATTCGTCCGCGCCTGCCCCGACAGAGGGCGGCGGTCGACGCAAATACAACACCACCCTGCGGCCACCATTGCAGGAATCCGCCGACATGCCAATCCGAACTCTCGGACATCTAAGGCGCGAGGCCATGGCTAGAGTGGGTTCATGCACCGGGCCCCGGATATTTCTGTATCGGCGGTGTGTTGGTTGCAGCGCGGGGCACCTCGATATCCACTCAAAAAAGGAGCTGTCATGAAGAAGAATGTAATGAGCCTGATCATCACAGGGGTGCTCGCCGCCACCACCGTTGTCGGCTGTGCAGTTACCCGTGAGCAATCGACCGTGGGTGAGTACGTCGACGACGCCACCATCACCACGCAGGTAAAGGCCAAGTTCGCGGACGATCCGACCGTGAGCGCCATGGCCATCAGCGTGGAAACACTACGCGGTACGGTACAGCTGTCGGGCTTCGCCAAGAGCGCCGCCGAACGCAGCCAGGCCGAGGCGATCGCCTCGCGCGTCAAGGGCGTGAAGGCCATCAAGAACGACATCGTGGTGCGCCGCTAAATCCGCACGCCGCACTCACACCATCCAAGCGGGCCGCTACCGGCCCGCCTCAAAGGAGAACTGCATGAAGAAAATTCTGACCGGAATGCTGGCAGGTTGCGCCATGAGCGCCGCCCTTGGAATCAACGTCGCTCACGCCGAGGATTCGCCCTATTACAAGAGCGAAATTGCCAAGGCCAGCGCACAATATGAGGCCGACAAAAAACGCTGCGACACGCTCAAGGGCAATGACCGAGACGTGTGTCTGGAGCGGGCTTCGGCCAACCTGAAGATCGCCGAAGCCGACCTCAAGGCCTATGAAAAGAACACCTCGGCCGCCGCCATCAAGGCCGAGGACGAGCGAATTTCCCAGGACTACAAGGTCGAGAAGGAAAAGTGCGACGTCTATAAGGGCAATGCCAAGGATATCTGCGTGGCCCAGGCCAATGCGACCAAGATGCGCCGCGAAGGCAACCTGAAGGCGCTCGAATCGAAGCTGGAAGGCGAATACAAGTTGGCCGTGGAGAAGTGCGAGACCTTCTCGGGCGACAAGCGTTCGGCCTGCAAGGACGAAGCCAAGCGCAAGTACAAGCCTTGATGCACTGATGAATCTGGCCAGCTCCGGCTGGCCAGACTACGGAGGAACACCATGCCCAGCTCCAACGAAAACCCCGCGTTGCTGACCCCGGCGGCGAAAGCGCCACTCGCCAGCACGCGTGACTTCCTTTCCGACGTCGAGACCCTGCGCGCGCGGGCGCGCCGGCAAATCGACGACGGCGCCGTCACCGGCGACTACGGCATCGATCCCGGCCTGGCCGCGAGGGTACTGAATACCGCGCTGGCAACGGAACTGATTTGCGTGCTGCGTTATCGTCATCACTATTTCGTGGCGCGCGGACTCAACTCGGAACCGATCGCCCAGGAATTCCTCACCCATTCAAACGAGGAACTCGCCCATGCCGACCGCATCGCGCAGCGCATTGTGCAGCTGGGTGGAGCGCCGGATCTGGACCCGTCCGGACTGGCAGCACGCAGCCACGCCGAATATGTGACGCCGCCGACGCTGACCGACATGATCCGCGAAAACCTGGTGGCCGAACGCATCGCCATCGAGAGCTATCGCGAGATGATCGCATTCTTTGGCGATCGCGATCCGACTACGCGCGCAATGCTGGAGGCCATCCTCGCAGTCGAGGAAGAGCACGCCGACGAGCTGGCCGATCTGCTGGCCTAATGCCATTTCAGAACGTGCGGCTTACGCAGAAAGGGAGCAAAAAATGGAAATCGTCTGGTTGATACTGGTGGGGCTGATCGCCGGCTGGCTGGCCGGCATGCTGGTCGGCGCCGGCGGCTTTGGTGTCATTGGCGACATCGTGATCGGCATACTCGGCGCCCTGATCGGCGGCTGGCTGTTCGGCGGCATGTGGCCAGCCGGCGGATTGCTCGGCTCGATACTGATCGCCACCCTGGGTGCCGTCATCCTGCTGGTGGTACTGCGGCTGATCCGGCGCGCCTAGCCATGCGCCATGCAGCGGCGACTCAGCCCGAACACGGGATCACTGCGGTGACCCGTGTGCCGGGCCCGTCGGTGCGGTTCATGATCGAGAACACGCCCTTGAAATGCGCCGCCCGCTGCTGCATGCCGGAAATGCCGTGGGCCGTAGCCCGTTCGCGAAAATCCTCCGGCAGGCCAAGGCCGTTATCGGCGACCTCGAGAATGACGTTGCCGCCGGCATGCTCGATGCGGATGAAGACCTCACTGGCGCCGGCGTACTTGGCGATATTGGTCAAGGATTCCTGGGCGATCCGGTACAGCGCGATACTGAGATCGGGGCGGAGGTCGGGGATCTCCTCGGGTATTTCGGCACGACACACAATGTGGGCAGCAGCTTTCTTGTACTGCTCCACCAGCGCGCGCAAGGCCTCAGCCAGACCGAGCGATTCCAACAGCGAGGGACGCAGCCCTTCGACGACGCGGCGCTTCAGCATCGTCGTCTCCTGTATGGTCTCGCGCGCCCGCGTCAGCTGCTGGTAGAGGTCTGAGTTCTTGTCGGTCAGGCGCCGCAAGGCACCGGCCACCTCCATATGCGCCACCGTCAGCAGCGCGCCGAGTTCGTCATGAAGTTCGCGCGCCAGCTCGGCCTTTTCCTTTTCGGCCAGCTCGATCAGCGACTGCGACAGCTGCTGCAATTCGGCGGTACGCGCCTCCACCAACTCGGCCAGATTGTCGTTGAGCGTAAGGAGCGCATCGCTCCGTGCCTGCAAGGTGGTCTCGTTCTGCTTGAGCGCGGTCACGTCCACCATGGCGCCCATGAAATGGGCGGGCTCGCCGCGGTTGTTGGTGAATACGCGGCCGCGCGCCTCGATCCAGCGCATCCGGTTGTCGGCGAGCAGCACGCGGAAAGTAGCGTGGTAATCGGGCGTCTGGCCCGCCAGCGCCTCCTCCATCGCCAGCTCCATGAGGCTCTTGTCTTCGGGGTGCACCAGGTCGCTGAAAATCTCGTAGTTGACCGGCTCCGCGCCAGACAGGCCGAAGATGCCGCGGCAACGTTCGGTCCACTCCAGCTGGTTGGTACGCAAATCCCAGAACCACAAGCCGACGTTGGCAGCCTCGCAGGCCAGAGCCAGCCGCTCCTCGGCCAGGCGAAGATCACGCTCGCTTTTACGGCGATCGGAAATTTCCGTAAGGATGACTCCGGCGCCGATCACATCGCCCTCGTATTCGATGGGTGCGATATTGACGCTCATGAAGCGCTCGGGCTCGTAGCAGCCGTAGCTGCTGGAGGGCAGGCGCACTTCCAGCAGCTGGGCCTTGCCGCTTTGCAGGACACCGGCCACGGCCATGTCGATGGCGTCGTCCGGCTGCAGCGGCTGCAGTAACTCGGTGAGTGCACGTCCCTGCATTGATGCCATCGGCACGGCCAGCATCTGCTCGCAGGTCGCATTGCCCCATAGGCAACGCCCTTGCGGATCGACGGCCAACAGCCCCAGCGTCGTATGGCGGGCAAACCAGGCCGGCATGTGGCTGAAGAAACCCGGTGGCTCCGCTTCCTTAGCCCGTACCGTCACGCTCACGCCCTGCATCAGATCCATCGCCAGTGCGGCCACGTCCTGCAAGGTATCGATCTCGCCACTCGACCACTGGCGCGGCCGCGTATCGATGACGCAGAGGCTGCCAATCAGCTCGCCGTCGGCATCGAACAGCGGTGCATTGCAATAGGCCACTGCGCCGATCGAACAGCCAGCCACCGTGTCGTGGAAACGCGTATCGAGTCGCGCATCGTCGATCGCCAAGGCGTTGCGCAGCAAGCCGGTTCCAAGTTCGCCGATCATGCAATGCGCGCTTGGTGCATCGGCACCGAAAACGCTAATCAGACGGACTGCGTCTTCGTCCGCATCAATCATGGCGAGCAGCGCGATCGGGCTGATCAGTGACATTGCCGCAACGCGTGTAATGCGGTCGTAACGGACATCCGGTGTCGGCGGCATCGGGACCATCATGGGTGAGTTCATGGCGAGGCTTTCCGGCAGTAAGCCAGGGCGATGCTTCAATGGGGAGAGGCAGGCACGGCGCCCTTCACGGCAACGCCTTGCAAATAATCAAGCAAATCGTCCATCTGGAAAGTCTTGTCGAAGAAGGCGCTGGCGCCAAGCATGCGGCACCGTTCGCGCACGCTCGCATGGGCGTGGTTGGAAAACACCACGGCATGGAGGCCGTGATAGCGATCCGGTTGCGCGTAAATCTGGCGCAGCACGTTGAGGCCGCTACCCTGATTGAGTTCGAGGTCGATGATGGCAACGTCAGGGTGATACTGTTCCAGCGCAGCCAGCGCCTGATCCTCGGCATCCACTGCGCCGATGATTTCGATGCCGGAAATGTCGGCAATCATGCCCGACAACAGTTGTCGAAGCGCCGGCGAGTCCTCTATCAGGACCACGCGGATTGCCGCTTCTCGTTCTCTCTCCATGATTCCTCGGATAGTTTGATGTTCAGGTGATGTACTCGGCGATCAGTCCGTTACGGATCGCGTAGGCGGCCAGTTCGGCGTTGCTGTTAACGCCGATCTTTTCAAGCAGCCGAGTACGATAGGTACTGATGGTCTTGACGCTGAGATGCAGCGCGCGACCAATGTCGGTGACGGTTTCACCGCGAGCGAGGCGTAGAAAGACCTGCATTTCGCGTTCAGACAAGGCTTCGTGCGGCGAGCCGCCAGCGCGCCCTGAAAGTTCGTCGGCCAGCAGTTCGGCCGTCTTGCGCGACACATAGCGACGGCCCTGAGCCACCGTGCGCACGGCGCGGAGCAGATCCAGGCGGTCGCAGTCCTTGCACAGATAGCCTTCCGCACCGTTCTTGATCATTGATAGCGCATAACGGTCTTCGGGATAGCCGCTGAGGATCAGCACATGCAGATCGGGATGGCGCTGGCGCACCGTGCGCAGCACATCCATGCCGCCCTGGCCGGGCAGTGACAGATCCAGCAACAGGATGTCGCACTCGTTCTCGCGCAGCTGTTGCAGCGCTTCCTCCCCGGACGCCGCTTCGAACTCGACCTTGATGTCGAGTTCACCTTCCAGCATTTCCCGGAAGCCGCGTCGCACGATCTGATGATCATCCACGATTGCAAGTTTCAGCATGTCAAACATCCTCCTTGGCTGCGCCCAGGGGTGCCTATTTGCTGGCCCCGCGGGTCAGATGCAGCAATAGTGTTATCACCGCCAGAACCACGAAAATCATAAACAGGAACTGGGCGATGTTGGCAGCCGCCGCGGCAATGCCGGTGAAACCGAAAACGGCGGCAATCAATGCAATGACAAAGAAACTGATGGCATAGTTCAACATGATTTCACTCCTCGACGAAATAGCCCGACGGGACTAAAAGCTGAACCCGGGCCGACGCATGCGCCGACCCGGCGTCTCGCGCAGCGACACTTATTTAGTGTCGGCCTCGCGCCTTAATGCCGGCGCTCCCACTCATCGATGCGCTTTTCGGCTTCATCGCGCGTCAGGCCATAGCGTTCCTGAATCTTCCCGGCGAGCACATCGCGCTTACCTTGAATCACGTCCAGATCGTCATCAGTGAGCTTGCCCCACTGCTCCTTGACCTTGCCCACCAGTTGCTTCCAGTTGCCTTCGATAATGTCGCGGTTCATGCGAGTCTCCTTGAATTGAACAATGGCAGAAGTAGCGTCGGCGGCGGTTTCGCTACCGACGCCTGAACCCACTTTAGGTACACACCCGTTCAATCCCCATCGGCCAGCTCCTAAACCGCTGTCGGGCTTATCCGACAAGCGCGACCGACTGAGACCCGCACTTGGATTGAGCCATGCCGGCCGTTGAATTTCTGTCAGCTGTTTCCTACAGAACAAGCCGCTCCTCGCTGACAGGTTGCATTGCAGCAAAGGAATAGGCTGAGACTCATCCTTCAATGGGAGATGCGCCATGCACGAAACCTGCCAAATGCCCTCGCAACATGCGCTCGCAATGCCGGCGGATGCGCCGCTTGAAGTCGTGTTCCTGCCCGGCCTGCTTTGCGACGAAAGACTGTGGGCCGACCAGGTAGAAGCGCTCGGCGACATTGCTCACACTACCGTCGCGCGGCTCGATACCGCCGACAGCATGGAGGCAATGGCAACCCTGGCCCTCAATCAGGCGCCTGCCGGCGCCTTCATGCTGGTCGGCATGTCCATGGGCGGCTACGTCGCATTTGAGATGCTGCGCCAGCAACCGCAACGGATACTCGGCCTGGCGCTGGTCAGTACCTCGGCGCGACCCGACATGCCAGAAACCATTGAGGCTCGCCGCGCCCAGATGCGTCTGGCCGGATACGATCTCGGTATCGTCATCGACCAGATGCTGCCCAAGCTCGTCCACCCCGATCATCTCAACGACGGGCGCAGCGCAGGCGTAATGCGCAGCATGGCCGAGGAAATGGGGGCCGAAGTGTTCAAACGGCAGGAGGAAGCCATCATCGGCCGCCCCGACAGCCGCCCGACACTGGGGGACATCAACTGCCCCACGCTGGTCATGTGCGGCCGCGACGACCAGACCACGCCGCCGGAGCTGCACACCGAAATTGCCGACGCCATTCCTGGCGCTCACCTTTCCATCATCGAGCACTGCGGACACCTGGCCCCGCTGGAGCAACCCGAACAGGTGACACGCGAACTACGCAGCTGGCTGATGGAAACGAAGAGCGCCTATGCGCTGCGCTAGGCTGCAGACCCAGCGGCGGGTTCTAATCCGCCTCATTCCCGGCTGAGTTTGTCACAAAAGATTTCTGAAAACCCCGTATAATTTTCCATACATCGGCAAGTAAAAACAAAGCGTTACTTCGGTAGCACGCAGGATGTTGGAGCCCGTACGAGAAGGTAGGCATCGCATCGGGGGCACACGCTATCGTTGCACAGGAAGGGTGTGCCCCAATGATCGAAAAAACGTCGGCAAGCTGGGAATTGCCATTGGCTGCTTGGGCGGAGTGGCGATGGTCCGAAGATTGCGAGTTGCCAAAACTCGACTTCGTTGACCCCATGCTGCGTCGCAGACTGAGCGAGCTCTCGAAGATATCGCTATGGACCGCTCACCAATGTGTGCAAGGCCTCAACGCTGTGCGCATGATCTATGCATCGCAACACGGCGAGATCGTCCGGACGACCGAAATGCTGGGGGAGCTGGCAGACAACCACCCCCTTTCCCCGACCGCGTTCAGTATGTCGGTGCTCAACGCCAGCATTGGGCTCTACTCGATCATTCGAGGCAATACTGAGCCCGCGACCGCAATTGCGGCAGGGGCCGAGACCCTTGGATATGCGCTGCTTGAGGCGTATGGACAGTTAAGCCGCAACCCTACACAGCCTGTACTTGTAATCTATGCGGACGAAACCGTTCCTACCGTCTGGCAGAGTCAGAATATGCACCCTCCACATGCGCTGGCGCTCCTTTTCCAGAACGATGCCACGATGCGAGTGCGTTGCACAAGAGTTTCGGGGGGCGACCTGACAAATACCGCAAATACTCAGGCACGGACACTCGTTGACTGTCTTTCATCGGGCGATGATGTCAGCTGGAACCAATCAGGCAAGTCGTGGCATTGGCAAAGGCTCGCGGAATGACGCGGCAGCTTGACTATCTGTGGCGCCTGCTAGGCACCGCCTTGAGCTTCTGTCTTTTCGGCATCGGCGGCCTATTGATGTCGCTACTGATCTTTTCACCCATGTTGCTGGTCCGGAATCGTCAACGCCGCAGGGTACTTGCGCGCTGGTGCATACACAAGTCCTTCAAGTGCTTTCTCAGTTTCATGGAGTTTGTCGGTGTCATGCGCCTTGAGGTTGAGGACAGCGAGCAGTTGAGGACCTGTGGCAACGTGCTGGTACTTGCGAATCACCCCACCTTGATCGATGTGGTCGCTTTAATTTCGCTAATGCCGAACGCCAGCTGCGTTGTAAAAGCCGCGCTGTGGCGCAACCCTTTCATCGGCGGGGTAGTCCGGGCCGCTGACTACATCAGCAACTCCACCCCAGAAGAGCTGCTTCAGGACTGTGCCCGGGATATCGGCAATGGCAATCCGTTGATCATCTTCCCCGAAGGTACGCGGACTCGCCCGGGCAAGCCACTGCGCTTTCTGCGCGGGGCCTCCTATATCGCACTGCATAGTGATCGTCCCGTGCTCCCGGTGCTGATCTACTGCGAACCGGGCACGCTCTCGAAACAGCAAAAGTGGTACCAGATTCCCGAGCACCGATTCCGTCTCAAGGTTAAAATTCTGCCCCAGGAAAATATAGGGCAGTGGGTCAATCAGGCAGATGCGCCAACCATTGCCGCCAGAAAGCTGACACAGGCGCTGGAGGCTTTCTTCATGCAAAAACTGGATTGCCATGGATGAATTGAAGCAGGAGATCCGCGCGCTGATCGTCGATGCGCTCGATCTCGAAGACATAGAGCCGGAGGACATTTCGGATGACCTGCCATTATTCGGAGCAGAGGGTCTCGGTCTGGACTCGATTGATGCGCTGGAGTTGGGAGTGGCTCTACGCAAGAAATATCAGGTTCGCCTGGAGGCCAATGACGCAGGTAATCGCGAGCATTTCCGCTCGGTGAACAGCCTAGCGGCATTTGTCGGACAAAATAAAAACTAAAACGGTACACAGCTTCAGGAGGGAAGCGCCATCATGACTAATGAACAGATTCTGGAACGCCTGAAGCAGATTCTTGCCGAAGCGTTCGAAATCAATCCGAGCAAGGTCAACGAGAACACGCATCTGTTTGAGGAGCTTGACCTCGACAGCATCGACGCCGTCGATCTGGCCATCAAGCTGCAGGAAATGACGGGGAAACGTATCAAGCCCGAAGACTTCAAGAGCGTGCGCACCGTCGGCGATGTGATCGGCACCGTGCAATCGCTGATTGCCGCCTGACCTAAGCCAACCGATTCGCGCCCGCGCCATGTATCGCACTTTTCTGGCGCTCGGCTGGCTCGCTTATCCTCTCCTGATCTATTTCGGCCTACACGTATTGCAGCCACGCTACGTGGCGTTGCTCCTCGCAGCCGGACTATTGCTGCGGCGCCGCCGGCAGATGCAACGCTTCATGGCGGACTTGACTCGCCTCGATCAGACCATCCTTTTCTGCCTACTCGGGCTGGCCGGCCTGACCGCCGTCGTGAACAGTGAACTGCTGCTGCGCCTCTATCCGGCCGCCGTCGCTACCGGCGTGCTGCTCCTGTTCGCGACTTCGTTGCATGCACCGCCCAGCATGATCGAACGCTTCGCGCGGCTACAACAACCCGATCTTCCGCCGGAAGGCGTGCGCTACACGCGCAAAGTCACGCAGGTCTGGTGTGCGTTCCTCGCACTGAACTCATTGACCGCTCTATACACGGCGCTCTTTTCGAGCCGCGAAGTCTGGTCTCTGTATAACGGCCTGATCGCCTACGTCCTGATGGGCGCGCTGTTCGCCGGCGAATGGCTAGTGCGGAAATATATCGTCAAGCCACAGGTCAGCTGATGTTGCTGTCGCTCGCCCAACTGCTGCTTCAGGGCCGCCACCCCGAGCATCCCGTCTGCCATACGCTTCACGGCACGCTCCGCTGGCGGGAGTTTTCCGATCGTCTCGGACGTCTGATCGCCTATTTATACGCAGATGCGCGGCAACGCTGGCTGCTCGCCAACGACGATGCCGAAGTATTCGTACTCTGGTTGCTAGCGTTGCTCGCCGCGGGCAAGCAGATCGTCATACCGCCGAACTTCCAGCCCGGTACGCTGGAGCAGCTTGCCATCCGTTGCGATGCGACTGCAGGTAACGTCGATATCGGAACTCTGCCGCTGACAAGCGCCATGGCGGAGAACATCGCCGCCGCCAGCATCGAGCTGTATACCTCGGGCAGCAGCGGCGAATCGAAATGCATCATCAAGACGCCAGACCAGCTTGAGCGCGAAGTCTCCACACTGGAGGCGCAATGGGGCGCAACCACCGGCGCCGCCAGCGTCGTCGCAACTGTTCCCCATCATCACATCTACGGCTTGCTGTTCCGCCTGCTATGGCCATTGGCCGCCGGCCGGCCTTTCGATACTGTGCAGTGTATCCATCCAGACACACTGCAACAACGAATCGCCCTGTTAGGCGACACCGTCCTCGTCGCCAGCCCGGCTCAGCTTGCGCGCATGCCGCAATTGATTGAGCTGGAGAAAATCGCCCCGTGGCCTCGGCGGGTCTTCTCCTCCGGCGGGCCCTTGCCGTTGAGGGCAGCGGAGGCGTTGCGCGGGCACTGCGGCAGCGCCCCGATCGAGGTCTATGGCAGCACCGAAACCGGAGGCATGGCATGGCGCGATCAGACCGAGGGGGAGTGGTGGACCCCCTTTCCCGGCATCGCGCTCGAAAGCGAAACGAACGGCGCACTCGTACATTCGCCATTTCTGGCGCCGAACATAGCGCACCGGCTTGGGGACGCCATCGAACTGTCGCAGGACGGCCGTTTCAAATTGCTCGGGCGGACGGACCGTATCGTCAAGGTCGAGGAAAAGCGCCTGTCCTTGCCTGACATGGAATATCGGATGCAGGAACACCCCTGGGTCGCGCAGGCTGCAGCGGTCCTTCTCAGCGGCGTGCGTCAAAGCATCGGGATGGCCGTCGCGCTGACCGCCGAAGGAAAAACCGCGCTTACCCTGCGCGGACGGCAGGATATGCGGGCCCAATTGCGCGAGCATCTGGCGCAGTATTTCGACGCAGTCCTGCTACCCCGCTATTGGCGCTATCTCGACGCGCTGCCGTACACGCCGCAGGGGAAGCTGCCCGCTGCTGCATTACTGACGCTGTTTGCCGAATGAACACCCTGCTGCCCGAAGTGCTCGCCATTCACGCAGACGGTACCGACCGTCTCGTACTGTCACTGCACGTCCAGCCCGCGCTCGAATATTTCGAAGGGCACTTCGCGGGACTGCCGCTGTTGCCGGGCGTCGTGCAGGTGGATTGGGCGATGCGACTCGGCAGGCGGCATCTCCCGGTATGTGGCGATTTTTTCTCGCTCGACAACCTCAAGTTCCAGGATATGATTTTCCCGGGTGCCAAGGTTGCGCTCGCCCTTGAATGGCACGCGGCCAACGGCCGGCTAAGCTTCGACTATCGGCAGGGCGACCAGCCGCTTTCGTCAGGCCGAATCTGTTTCGTCGCCGGAGAGATCGCATGAGCTATTCTCCTTGCGCCCTGATCCCCATCTATAACCACAAAGACAGTATTGTCCGGACCGTGGCACAGTTGCGCGCCCACCGCCTGCCCATCATCATAGTTGACGACGGCAGCGAGGCGGCAACCCAGTCTGTTCTCGCCAAGCTGGTTGCGACGCATCCCGATATCCACCTGTTCCGGCTGCCGCAAAACGGCGGCAAAGGCGCGGCCGTCATGCATGGCATGCGTCAGGCCCTTGCGCTCGGTTACTCCCACGCCTTGCAGATCGACGCCGACGGACAGCACGACACTGATGACGTACCCAAATTCCTTGCCGCCGGCGCGGCCGCGCCTGAGGCCGTGATCTGCGGCAAACCGATCTACGATGCGTCCGTTCCGAAAGGACGTCTCTACGGTCGGTACATTACCCACTTCTGGGTCTGGATCGAAACGCTGTCGTTCGCCATTGGCGATTCGATGTGCGGCTTTCGCCTTTATCCGCTCCGCGCAAGCTGTGCGCTGATCGACGCAGCCGACATTCCCAAGCGTATGGATTTTGATATTTCCATCGTCGTCCGCCTCGCTTGGCGCGGCCTGATTTTCATCAATATCCCGACACGCGTGACCTATCCTGCAGACGGGATTTCGCATTTCGATATGCTACGCGACAACATACGCATCACAAAGATGCATACGGGCCTGTTCTTCGGCATGCTGCCGCGTTTACCCGTGTTGCTGTACCGCAAGTTTTCACGGGCCTCGGGCGCATGAGCGCGCAAGCCCACTGGTCACGACTGGCGGAGCGCGGCAGCGGCCTGGGGCTGCGCTTCGTCTTCGTATGCCAGCGCCTTCTGGGGCGACGCGTAACGCGTACCCTGCTTTATCCCATCGTGCTGTATTTCTTCCTGACGGCCGCAACGGCACGCGAAGCGTCGCGCAGCTATCTGCGACAACTGAAGGCCTCGCGCCGACCGGATCTGTCGCTAGGCTGGGCAAGCAGCTTCCGGCATTTCTACGCTTTTGCTGCCTCGGGCCTGGACAAGCTCGTCGCCTGGTCAGGCCGGCTCGATCATGACAGTGTGATCTTCCCGCAGCGCGCGGCCTTCGAGGCCTTACTCGCATCGGGCAAAGGGGCGGTGCTAATCGGCGCGCATCTGGGCAACCTTGAAATGACGCGCGCGCTGGCCAGCGACAGACGCATCGCCAAGATCAACGCCGTCGTCTATACCGACCATGCGCAACGATTCAGCCGCACGCTGGAACATGCCAACGCAAACTTCGGAGCAAACCTGATTCAAATATCGAGTCTAGGTCCCGATACCGCCATTCTGCTTCAGGAAAAAATTGATCGGGGCGAACTCATCGTCATCGTGGGGGATCGTACGCCGCCGGGCGATGTTTTGCGGGAGGGTGGCCGCATCATCGAAGCCGAATTTCTCGGCCGGAAAGCGCCTTTTGCCGTCGGCCCCTGGATTCTGGCAAGCTTGCTGAATTGCCCGGTATATCTGTTTTTCTGCCTGCCGCAGGACGACGGCTACTGCCTGCATTTCGAACCCTTTGCCGAGAAGATCGACCTGCCACGCAAGAGCAGGCAGGCTGCACTGGATGGCTATGTGCAGAGATATGCCGACCGTCTTGCCGATTACTGCGCCATCGCTCCATTGCAATGGTTCAACTTTTTTGATTACTGGAAATCCGGCCGTAGCACAGCCACGACATCATCATGAACACTCGTGACCGCATGACTCACTCCATCGAGATCGGCGCCCGCCGCCTGAGCATAGAAGATGTGCTTCAGGTCGCCCGCCAACAGGGCAGCGTCAACCTTTCGCAAAGTCCGAATTTCCAGTCGCGCATCCGCAAGAGCGCAGCCTATCTCGAACGACTGCTTACCGACCAAGGTACAGTGTATGGCGTCAATACCGGCTACGGCGACTCCTGCACGGTGACGGTGCCGCCCGAGCTCGTCGCCGAACTGCCGCATCACCTGGTGCGCTACCACGGCTGCGGCCTTGGCGAATATCTCGACGATGAGGCCACGCTGGCCGTCCTCGTCTGCCGCCTCAACTCGCTGTCGCAAGGCTACTCCGGTGTGCGCCCCTTGTTGCTTGAACAACTGACCGCGCTGATCAACCATCGTGTCCTGCCTTTCATTCCCGAGGAAGGCTCGGTCGGTGCCAGCGGCGATCTGACGCCGCTATCCTATGTCGCCGCCGCGTTGATCGGCGAACGGGATGTGCGCCTCGGCGAGGAGCGGTTGAATGCAGCGGAGGCGCTTTCCCGTATCGGCCGCACGCCATTGCGGCTCGCGCCCAAGGAGGGGCTTGCCGTCATGAACGGAACCGCCGTCATGACCGGCCTCGCCTGCCTGGCCTGGAAGCGCGCCGACTATCTGACGCGCCTGTGTTCCCGTCTGACCGCGCTGGCTTCGATCGCCATGCGCGGCAATCGCGGCCATTTCGATCCTCGTCTGTTCGCCGCCAAGCCGCACGCTGGCCAGAACGAAAGCGCAGCCTGGATCTACGGCGACCTGTGTGGCACCGCCGGAGAAGATGAAATAATTCGCCTTCAGGATCGCTACTCGGTGCGTTGCGCGCCGCACGTGATCGGGGTGGCCCGTGACGCATTGACCTGGATGCGCCGCGATATCGAGAACGAGCTCAATAGCGCCAACGACAATCCGCTGATCGATGGCGAGGCTGAATTGCTGATGCACGGCGGCCACTTCTACGGCGGTCATATCGCCTTCGCCATGGATGGCCTGAAGACAGCTGTCGCGAACCTCGCCGATCTGATGGATCGCCAGCTTGCCCTGCTCGTCGACAACAAATACAACCACGGTCTGCCGCAGAATTTGTCAGGCGCCACTGGCCCTCGCTCCGCCATCAACCACGGCTTCAAGGCGGTGCAGATCGGCGCTTCTGCCTGGACCGCCGAAGCGCTCAAGCTGACTATGCCGGCCAGCGTCTTTTCGCGCTCGACCGAATGTCACAATCAGGATAAGGTCAGCATGGGCACGATCTCCGCTCGTGACTGCCTGCGTGTGCTGACGCTGACCGAGCAGGTTGCAGCGGCACTGAGCATGGCCGCGATCCAGGCCGTGAAGCTGCGCCAGCAGCTGCCGGACGCAACCCCGGCCCAGCTGAGCGCAGACGTATCGGGATTCATCGACTCTCTGGAGGATGTCTCACCCTTCCTGGCAGAAGACCGCGTACTCGAGGGCGAACTGCGCCACATCGCAGCGTTGATCCGCAACGAACATTGGGATCTTTACGTCCATGCATAAGCTTACCGTCTGCGTCGAAATCGAAGTTCCCTTCCACGACGTGGACGCCATGCAGGTCGCGTGGCACGGGCACTACGTCAAGTATTTCGAGCTGGCCCGCTGTGCGCTGTTACGCAGCTTCGACTACGACTATCCGCAGATGCAGGCGTCGGGTTATCTGTGGCCTGTCGTCGAATGCGAGCTTAAGTACATGCGCCCGGCACGCTACGGCCAGCGCCTGCTGGTCGAGGCCACGCTGATCGAATACGAAAACCGCCTGCGCATTGCCTACGCGATTCGCTGCGCCGACAGCGACGAGCAATTGACCAAGGGCAAGACCACGCAACTTGCCATCGAGGCTGCCACCATGTCGCTGCAATTCGTTTCGCCACCCGTCGTCGTCGCCAATGTGGAGGCTGCATGCGCGCGCTTGTCCGTGTAATCTCGGCTTGCCAGCTGTTTATTTGCGCTCAAGTCCACGCGCAGTCGGACGACCTGCTGACGCGCATCGCTGCGCAACTCGACAAGCATGCCGTCGTGCGCGCTGAGTTCGCGCAAAGCAAACAGATCAGCGGCGTCAAACGGCCGCTGCAGACCAGCGGGCAGTTGATCTTCGCACGCCAGTACGGCGTGCTGTGGCAGATCGATAAGCCCTACAAGGTCAGTTATATCCTCAGCGAAGAGAAGATCGTCGAAATTACTGCCGACGGCGGCCGCAAGGAACGTCTGGCGCGCGACCTGCCCGGTCTGGCGCAAGTCGGTCGCGTGTTCCGGGCAATGCTCGGCGCCAACACCAGCGCACTACGCGAGCACTTCGACATAGAGGCCAAGGGCGAAGCCGGCAACTGGTCGCTGACCCTGAATCCTCGGCAAGCGCAAATGGCCCAGTTCATCGAACAAATAGATATCGGCGGCGGTGCTTTCGTCGTCGCCATCCGGATCCAGGAAAGGGGGGGCGACGCAACCCAGATCAAATTCCGCAACAGCAACGGCGCCGATACGCTTTCGGAAAGCGAGCGACAACTGTTCGGCGGCAGCGGCAAGCAATGAAGGGGTTCTGGCAGACATGGCAGCCGCGTCACGGCGTCGTCATCTGGGCCCTGCTGGCGGCCGTACTGGTCATAGCCTCGTGCTGGCGCTATTCTGCCGGCCTGCCGCTACAGACAAATCTGCTCGCCCTGCTGCCGTCAACGGAACGTAATCCTGTTGCGGAGAACGCCGTCAACACACTGGCTTCGACAGCAGGCGATCGTGTGATCTTTTTGGTAGGGCATACTGACTTTGAACAGGCTGCCGCCGCTGCTCGGAAATTTGCCCAATTCTTGGCGCAGGACAAGGCATTCAGCCAGGTAACTGCGGAAGTTCCGGCCGTGAATCTGCGCGCCTTGACCGGACTTTATGCGTCGCACCGCTACACACTTCTGAGTTCCGAGGACAGACAACTACTGCAAAGCGGCGGCGCCGATATGCCGGCGCGGCTGCAGCGCAAACTGTATGCGCCCTTCCAGTTCGGTCTGACGCTGCCGCTAGCGCAGGACCCGTTCGGTCTGGCGGACCAGTGGTTGGCAAGCCTGCCGCTGCGCAGCTTCAAGCTCGAGCCCGATAGCGGGCTGCTGGTCCGCCACACCGACAGCCAACACTGGGTGCTGGTGACCGCCCAGCTATCCGGTTCGGCCTATGACGGGCGCATTCAAAACGAGGCCAGTCAGGCCATTACCAAAGCCGAGGCGGAGTTTGCTGGGCAAAACGTCTCGTTGCTACGCACTGGCACGCTGTTCTACGCGCATGCCGCGCGCGCGCAGGGCGAACGGGAAGCCAACTGGATCGGCGCCGGCTCCCTGCTGGGCATGCTGTTGCTCCTGTACCGGGTGTTCCGCTCCGTACGACCGCTTGTGCTCGGGCTGCTGTCGGTCGCTTTCGGCATCGGCACGGCGCTGCTCGGGGTCGTCTGCATGCACGGCGAGATTCATCTGATTACCCTGGTCTTCGGTGCGTCGCTGATCGGCGAGGCCGTCGATTATTCGGTGCAATATTTCGCCGCACACATGGGGGCCGGCGAGGACTGGGAGCCAATGGCCGGCTTGCGTCGTATCGCTGCCGGTCTTTGCGTGGCGCTGCTCACCAGCCTGCTCGGTTATGCGGTGCTGCTGTTCGCCCCGTTCCCGGCACTGCACCAGATCGCCTTGTTCGCCATGTTTGGCCTGACTTCGGCCTGGTTGACGGTCTTTTTATTGCTGCCGGCGTGCCTGCGCCAGCCCAGCCGCCGCAATCCCGATGAGGCAGTGGCGACGCCCCAGCGGTGGCTGCACACCTGGCAGGAGGTGATGACACCCAAGCGCAGCATCTTGCTCTGCGGCGTGCTGCTGCTTTTGTCCATCCCCGGCTGGCTGCGCCTTTCGGGCGATGACGATATCCGCCAATTGATCACGCGCCCGCCAGAACTCAACGAACAGGAAAGCCGTATCCGGGAACTGACCGGATTCGCCAACAGCAGCCAGTTCTTCGTCAGCGAAGGCACCACGCCAGAAGCCCTGCTCCAAGCCGAAGAGGCGCTGGGCACGAGACTGGAGACGGCTCGAACGCGCGGCGATATCACGGGCTATCAGGCCGTATCGGCCTTTGTTCCATCGGCTCGGCGACAGGCGGAAAACTACGCGCTGCTGCTGCAACAGCTCTTTTCTCCGCCACAAAAACTGCGCCGCTGGTTCGATGAAGCAGGTCTTGAAGATACAGTCGCCACCGATCAGGCCAACGCCTTCAAGCTGGCCAAAGACCAGCAATTGACCGTAGCCGAATGGCTGCAGGCGCCCTTGTCCACGCCATTCCGTTATCTGTGGATAGGCGAGACTGCGCAAGGTTATGCAGCCATCGTCATGCCTCAGGGCGTACGCGACGCGACGACGCTGAGCCGACTTGCCGAAGGCCTGCCGGGCATTACCTATGTCGACAAGGCGGGCAGCGTCAGTGCCCTGTTCCGGGAATATCGCAAGTGGGGTGCGATCTGGCTGGGCGGCGCATTGGTACTCGTGTTCGCGGTCTTGCGCCTGCGCTACGGCTGGCGTGACGCCACGCTGGTGTTCGTACCGACGCTACTTTCGTTCGCCGTGACCTTGGCCATATTCGGCTGGATCGGGCGCCCCCTGACACTCTTCAATCTCATGGGGATGATGCTGCTGCTCGGCATCGGCGTGAATTATTCGGTCTTTCTGCGCGAAGGCGGCGTCAATGCAGCCGCCACGCTCGCCGGCGTCGGCCTTTCCGCAGGCACCACACTGCTCTCGTTCGGTCTGCTCGCCTTTAGTAGTATGCCGGCGCTGGCGGGCTTCGGCATGACCTTGTTGACCGGCATCGCAATCGCCGTGCTGCTGTCGCCGCTCGGCTACTCGAATCGGAGCGCGACATGAAGGGCTTGCTGAACTCGCTCGCCGGCTTGTTGCTCGCCGCATGCGTCGCACCGAACTCCGGCTGCGCGCACATGCCCGGCATTGGCCAGTACTGCCTTCAGCCGACCACGTCTGCACCGGCATTCGCGGTGCGCCAGCAAGTCAGCGCCAGCTTCAGGGATCAGCGCGAAATGCTGATCGCGGATATAGAGAATCAGCCCGAAGCCCTCAATTTCGTCGGTCTGACCCCCTTTGGTCTCACCGTCTTCCAGGTGAACTACGACAATCACACGGCACATGCGGTCCGCCTGCCCGATTCGCGCCTGTCGCCGGAGCTCATGCTCGGGATGCTGCAACTAGCCTTATGGCCGGCCGATGCAGTACAACGCGGCCTCGGCAACGGGGCCGAAGTGCAGGACAGCCCGGGAGTGCGCCGGATCGTCGTCAACAGCCAGCCGGTGATGGAACTGCATCACGACGACTCGCCGCCGCCCTTTCGCCGCATGCGGATCGACTGGCCCGCACTGGACATGACGCTCGACATCCGGGCATTGGCAGAACAGGACTCACCATGACAAAGCCCGGCAAGACACGCTGTTATCTCAGCGCCCTCGGCATCGTCAATGCGCTCGGCAACGACAGCGCTGCGGTGGCCACTGCGCTGTTTGCCGGTTCCACGCTTGGCATGGCGCAAGAAGAAGGCTGGATGCCAGAAGGCCTCGTGCGCATCGGCAAGGTCCGGGACGAATTGCCTTCGCTCATTGGGAGCCGCGACGACAGTCGCAACAATCGCATGCTGCTGGCGGCCACGGGGCAGATCGAGCCCGAGCTGGCCGACGCTATTGCGCGCCACGGCCGGGCGCGTATCGGGGTGGTTCTCGGTACCAGCACTTCAGGCATCTCCGAGGGCGAGGCGGCGCTCGCGATGCGCGCAAAGAGCGGCGAGCTGCCCGGCAACTACGATTATGCGCAGCAGGAAATCGGAGCGCCGGCCCCCTTCCTGGCCAGACATCTGGGGCTCGACGGCCCGGCCTATACCGTATCCACGGCATGTACCTCGAGCGCCAAGGCTTTTGTCTCTGCGCGCAATCTTCTCGACACGGGCTTATGCGACGCCGTTATCGTCGGCGGCGTCGATACGCTTTGCCGACTGACGCTCAACGGTTTCGGCGCGCTCGAATCGACCAGCCCGGCTTTATGTCTGCCGCTGAGCGTCAACCGGCGCGGCATCAATATCGGCGAAGGAGCTGCGGTATTCCTGATGACGCGCGAGCCAGCGTCGATCGAATTTCTGGGCGCCGGAGAAAGCAGCGACGCCCACCATATCTCGGCGCCGCATCCGGAAGGTCTGGGGGCGGAGGCGGCAATGCGCGCCGCGCTCGCTGACGCCGATCTGTCGAGCTGCGATATCGACTATCTCAATCTGCATGCCACCGCCACGCCGAAGAACGATGAAATGGAAAGCCGTGCAGTAGCTCGCGTCTTCCCCGGCGGCGTGCCAGTCAGCGGCACCAAGCCCATGACCGGCCATACCTTGGGCGCCGCTGGCGCCACCGAACTCGCCTTCTGCTGGCTGGCCCTGCAGCATGACCGACTGCCGCCGCATGTTTGGGACAATCAGCCCGATCCGGCTTTGCCCCATCTGCAGACGGTGCCCGCCGGCATGGTATTTCGCCGTACGCAACGCAGGGCCTGCATGAGCAACTCCTTTGCCTTCGGCGGCAGCAATGCCAGCCTCATCATCGGCGA
This sequence comes from Rhodocyclaceae bacterium, assembly GCA_035564055.1. GTDB lineage: Bacteria > Pseudomonadota > Gammaproteobacteria > Burkholderiales > Rhodocyclaceae. The sequence goes on from DATMTO010000249.1 coordinate 24,825, forward strand.
TGCAAGATAATATGGCTCCTACCTTTCCGCCTATTGCAGAGCTTATTGCCCATCGCGGCAACATGCTGTTGCTGGACCGGCTACTTGCTGCCGATGACGAGTCGTGCAGTGCAGAATACACGCCACGAAATAACGAGTGGTACGCGGATGCCAACGGCAACATGCCGGCGTGGATCGGCATCGAGCTGATGGCGCAAACCATCGCCGCCTATGTCGGCATGCAGAAGCGCTCGTCCGGCCAGCCGCCCAAGCAAGGCGTGCTGCTCGGAACCCGCAGCTACAAAACTACGGCCGCCAGTTACGTTACAGGGGCTCCCCTGCGTATCGAGGCTCGTGTATCGTTCAGGGATGAAAGCGGTCTGGGTGCATTCGAGTGCACCATCAGCCGCCCAGGGAACTCAGAAGAAGCGCTCGCCACTGCCATGCTCAAGGTGTACGAGCCGGAAGATTTTGATGCATTCATCAAGGGGAAACAGCCATGAGCAAACGCCGGGTTCTCGTAACCGGGTCTAGCCGCGGCATCGGGCGCGCCATTGCGCAGCGTCTTGCGCGCGACGGTTTCGCGCTGACCGTACACTGCCGCTCCGGCCGCGTGGAAGCCGATCAGCTTGCAGCAGAGCTGGGTGGCGACGCCCGGGTTCTGCAATTCGACGTCAGCGACCGCACCGCCGCACGCGCGGCACTGGAAGCCGAGCTCGCAGCCCACGGCGCCTACTACGGTATTGTCTGCAACGCAGGCATATCGCGCGACAACGCCTTTCCGGCACTTAGCGACGAGGATTGGGACAGTGTTCTGGATACCAGTCTTGATGGCTTCTTCAACGTCGTCCATCCGCTCTGTATGCCTATGGTGCGAGCTAAGCAGGGCGGCCGTATCGTCACCATGGCGTCGGTTTCCGGCGTAATGGGCAACCGTGGACAGGTCAACTACAGTGCGGCGAAGGCCGGCCTCATCGGAGCCACCAAGGCCTTGGCCGTCGAGCTTGCCAGCCGCAGGATCACCGTCAATTGCGTCGCTCCGGGCCTGATCGAAACCGACATGATTTCCGACGTGCCGATGGATGATGCGCTCAAGGTGGTACCGATGAACCGCGCAGGTACGGTCGATGAGGTTGCAGCAGTTGTTTCCTTTCTCATGTCCGACGACGCCTCCTATGTGACGCGTCAGGTCATCGGCGTCAGTGGGGGGATTGTCTGATGAGGCGTGTCGTTGTAACTGGCATGGGTGGCGTCACTGCGCTCGGCGATACCTGGACTGACATCGAGTTGAGTCTGCGCAGCGGCCGCAATGCCGTACGCACCATGCCGGAATGGGCGCATTTCGACATGCTTAACACCAAGCTGGCGGCGCCGATAGCCCACTTCGAAGCACCGTCCCACTATCCACGCAAGATGGTCCGCTCAATGGGCCCAGTGTCTCTCTTCGCCGTGCGGGCCAGCGAAATGGCGCTCGCCGATGCCGGCCTGCTCGACAACCCCGGCGTCAAGGACGGGCGCATGGGCATCGCCTACGGCTCATCTTCCGGCAGCGTCGAACCCGTCAAAGTCTTCGGTCGCATGCTGGAAACCGGCTCCATGCAGGGGGTCACTTCGACCAGCTATATCCAGATGATGCCGCACAGTGCGGCCGTTAACGTTGCCCTGTTCTTCGGCCTCAAGGGACGCGTGATCCCGACGTCAAGCGCCTGCACCTCGGGCAGCCAGGGTATCGGCTATGCCTATGAGGCGATCCGCTTCGGGCGACAGCAACTGATGCTGGCCGGCGGCGCCGAAGAGTTGTCTGCGCCCGGCGCGGCCGTATTCGACACTCTGTTTGCCACCAGCTGCAAGAACGACACGCCGGAGGCGACGCCACGCCCCTTTGACGCGACCCGCGACGGCCTTGTCATCGGTGAAGGCGCCGCCACGCTGGTGCTGGAAGAGTATGAGCATGCGATGGCGCGTGGCGCGCGCATCTACGCCGAGATCGTGGGCTATGCGAGCAATTCGGATGGCAGTCATGTGACCCAGCCGGAGGCTGAGACCATGGCCGTCGTCATGGAGATGGCGCTCAAGGACGCCGGGCTTTCTGCCTGCGCCGTCGGCTACATCAGCGCCCATGGCACCGCCACTGATCGTGGCGACCTGGCGGAAAGCCACGCCACCCACAGGATATTCGGCGCCCATACGCCAATTAGCTCGACCAAGAGCTACATCGGCCACAGCCTTGGCGCCTGTGGTGCCATCGAAGCTTGGTGGACGATAGAGATGATGCGTCGAAAGTGGTTTGCTCCGACCATCAATCTGGACAATCCCGACCCCGCCTGCGCGGAGTTGGATCACATTACCGGCGTCGGCCGCAATCTAGACCTCGAATACGCCGTGAGCAACAACTTCGCTTTCGGCGGCATCAATACCTCGCTGATTTTCAAAAACATCCAGTAGCACCTTACATCGTCGTCAATAAAGGAGAGGCCATGCAGACCAAGCTATTTTCGATATTCCTGATGCTGACCGCACTCGTGGCCGGGCCCGCGCATGCTCGCCAATCGGTGCCGGTGATCAATATAGAGAACGCGCTCATTACCACGAGCAGCGGTAAGACGCCGACGCTGGCCCAAGTCAAGCAGAGCATTGTAGCTGCGGGCGCCGCCCAGGGCTGGCAGCTCTCCGAGACAGCAGACGGCAAGCTGCTCGCCTCGCTAACAGTGCGCGGCAAGCACTTCATGACGATCGAAATTCCCTATACGACGGCGCAATATTCGCTCCTCTACAAGAGCAGTGTGAATCTGAACTATGAAGTTTTGGAAGGCGTGCCGGTCATCCATCCGAACTACAACAAATGGGTTCAGACCTTCGGCAACAATATTCGCGTCGAGCTGTCAAAGCTCTAAACCGGATCGGCGGGAAAGACGGTTCGCATGCAGAAGCGCCGCGTCGTTGTTACTGGCATGGGTATCGTGTCATGCCTCGGCAATGGTTCGGGCGCGGTCACACACGCGCTGCGTAATCGCATCTCAGGCATACGCTATATTCCCGAATATGCCGAACTCGGCTTGCGCAGCCATGTGGCAGGCGTGCCAGATATCACCGACCTGCCGCCGGTGGACAGAAAGATCCGGCGCTTCATGGGCGATGCGGCCTTGTATGCCTACCATGCAATGCGCGGCGCAATTGCCGATGCGGGGCTCGACGGTGCGCAGGTTTCCTCCATCCGCACAGGCCTCATCGTCGGTTCCGGCGTCGGCTCGCTCTACGAACACCATCAGGTGGTCGATGCCTTGCGCGAGCGCGGCATGAGCAAGGTGATTCCTTACAGCGTACCGCGCATTATGGGCAGCACCGCATCGGCCTGCCTTTCCACCGCCTTCGGAATGCGCGGCACCAGCTATTCGATCACCTCTGCCTGCGCTACTTCTGCGCACTGCATAGGCCAGGGCGCCGAACTCATTCAGCTCGGCAAGCAGGATGTGGTCTTTGCTGGAGGCGCCGAAGAGGTGCGCTGGACCTCAACCCTGCCGTTCGATGCCATGGGAGCCCTATCAACCGCCACGCCCGACAGCACCGCATCGCGCCCTTACGATAGGGACCGGGACGGCTTTGTGATTGCCGGTGGCGGCGGCATGCTGGTACTCGAGGAGCTGGGACATGCGCTCAAGCGCGGCGCAACCATCCATGCAGAACTGTGCGGCTACGGCACCTGCTCCGACGGGGCCGACATGGTGGCACCATCAGGCGAGGGTGCAGTTCGCGCCATGCGGCTCGCGCTATCCGAATCACCCGGCCAGATTGACTACATCAACACGCATGCCACCTCGACCCAGGCCGGGGACATTAGCGAACTGGTTGCCATACGCGAAGTGTTCGGTCCAGACATGCCACCACTTTCCTCGACCAAAGGACTGACAGGCCACCCGATTGCTGCATCAGCGGTGCATGAAGCTATCTATTCGCTACTCATGATGAAGCACAACTTTCTGGCGGGCTGCACACATCTCCGGACCCCCGACCCAGCTCTCGCAGGCTTTCCGGTGCTGCTCGAAAACCGCGAGCAAGCCATCAACAGCTTCATGTCCAACAGCTTCGGCTTTGGCGGAACCAATGCCAGCCTGGTATTCCGCCGATTCGACAATTGATCCAAGGAAGGAGAAACCATGTCTTACAGCCTGACCGCAGTTAAAGCCTCTATTCTCGTCGTTGCGCTTGCCATGACCGGCACCGCCGTCGCCCGGGATGATCACAATATGTACCCGCTTGAGGACGCCCTGAATACTCCGGCCGCGCAGGAAAAGCTGAACAAGGACATCAAGCTCTACTTCGGTAAACAGAAATCGCCCAAGGCGACGAAGCAACTCGGCGAATGGAAGACGAACAAGAAGACAAATGCCTTCAACAAGACAGACAAGGAAGCGTGCGAGTGGACCTTCTTGAGTGCAGTACTTGAACTGCAGGAGCGCGCCCTGAAGGAGGGCGGCAACGCCGTCGTCAATATTGTCAGCAACTACAAGAACCAGGAAACCAGCAGCGAGACCGAATACATGTGCGGCAATGGCGCACTGATGGCGGGAGTGGCGCTCAAGGGCACAGTCATCAGGACGGGCAAATGACGGCTACCTCCCCCTCACGCGGCCTCACCCTCGTGGTGGCTGTGCTCTTATTGTCGTTGCTGCCGGCCTGCTCCATCCGGCAAACCGTCAAACCCGTTGCGTATACTGGCGAAAATCAAGTCTGCGTCATTGAGAACCCGTCCGTTCGGCCCGGATTCATCGAAGCCTACAAGCGCACACTGATCGACAAGGGGTATGTCGTGCGTCAACTGCCAGCAAACGCTTCGCTGATCGAATGTCCGACGACATCGACTTATTTAGCGCTCTGGCGTTGGGATCTTGCCCTGTACATGGCCTATGCCGACATCAAGGTGTACGGCAATGCCAAGCTGGTTGGCGAGGCGATTTACGACTCGCAACGCGGTAGTGGCAATCTGGGGAAGTTCATTGATGCCGATAAGAAAATTGCCGAGCTTGTAAACCAGTTGTTCCCAGGTGGGGCCCGGCTGTCAGCCCCGCAACAGCAGACACTAGAGTAAGCGCTGCTCGGTCAAGCCGTCTCAGGCCGGTTTGACCGCTACTGCATTGACCAAGGTTTCCTCGCGCTGCTGCGGAACCGGAAGACCTATCCACTCCAGAAAGCCCATGTCCGGCCGACTCCACCAGAGGAAAGGCAGGCCGATGCGTGAATCCGGCAAGTCGAATCCAGCCTTGCGGATGATCTCAATATATTCCTCTGCCGTCTTCTGCACGTCCATAGGGTGCCGGAACAGAAGACGAATCTGCAGAGAATGGATATAACGGCGGGTCGACTCCGCGAACAGAAGCACACCGCCTGGTTTCAGCACGCGGAAGAATTCAGCCATCGCGGCTTCCTGCTCGACGATGTGGTGAAAGGTCTGATGGCAGAAAATCAGATCAAACTCATTGTCCGGCAAATTCATTGCCGATGCATTTGCGTGGTGTAGTCTGACAGGTACCGAACAAGCACTGGCCGCCGCCGTTGCCCGCATCTCCAGGTGCGGATCGGCATCCAAGCCGACGATCAGCTCAGGAGAGAAACGCACCGCCAGTTCGGCAAAGGAATGGCCAAAGCCGCACCCCACGTCGAGAATACGCGCATAGCGGTTTTCGCCATCGGGAATAAAGGGCTTCAGCTCGTTCAGCGCCCGGCGCAGCACATGCACCTTCCACGTGGCAGAACGCAAGAACCAGTTGCCGAAACGGGTTTCTTCGACAAATGCGGTGAGGGAACTCATATACGGATTTCGATGCGGCAGATTGAAATTGAATTATCAGTACAGCCTTGGCACGCTAGGCCGAGACTGTACTCGCCATCCAGAAGTGTATGCGAAAACCACCAGCTTCCGGAATCAAAGGTCCATGGCTGAGGCGTTGCCACCAGACGATCGTCATTTATCAACACCTCCCGCATCGGGTAGTTAACTCCGTGGCCCAACGCCTTGCCCAACGCCTCCTTCAACACCCATCTCTCATAAAAAAACTCCAGCCGACTCTCGGCCTCAAGCTGCTGAAATTCGGCCAATTCGTATGGATGCAAAACTTCAACGGCCAGATCCTTAAGGGACTTGCGCGGCTGGATTCGTTCAATATCAATCCCCAGTAAAGCCGTCTCAGCCACAGCACAGACGACGCGCCCGTTCGAATGGGACAGACTGATCGCAGGCATGCTTCCGTGCTCGCCGCACACGCATAAGGCGCCGCTTGGCTGCGGTTCAATGCGCCACGTCAAAGCGCGTTCTCCATAAATCATCGCCAGGCTTTGTCGGGCTAGCATACGTCCGCTCACGAAATCACGGCGACGCTTGATGGTTTCCATTCCTTGCAGGCGTATCTGGTCTGCTTCAGGCAACGGTGCTGCGGCGATAGCAGTATCGTCCGAATCCAGGACGGGTGAGGTAAAGACGAATATTGGCATGCGTGGCAGTGGCTTTCTCAGTGGAAGCGCCTTAGCGGTGCTAGATGCTCCGAATCAACGTAAGTACTTAGCATGAGCCCAGAGACTCCATTTTCATCAAGAAATTACACTTAATCCAGATACCGCCTCCTATGATGAACGTATAACCCATTCTTTTGGGAGGGCGGACATGCCTGCAACGGATGAGGGCCTGGTTCATCACATTGCCTCGGCGCTGCTGCACAGTGCGCGCCAGCACAAGCCTCGCATCTACAACGGCGTCAGCGGACAGGTACTGCGACGCTGTCTCGACGATGCGCCTTTGCGCGCTGCGCTGTTCCGCTTCATCGACGTGCTGCCGCAGCTGCAGGGCAGTGCCGCGCAGGCCGCGCATCTGCGCGCCTACCTCGATGAGGCCGGCAGCACCGGCTTGTTGCCGGGGCTGATGAAGCTCTCCGCTCGGCCCTCGCTGAGCTGGCTCGCCACGCTGCAGATCCGGCATCTGGCGCAGAACTTTCTGGTCGAGGAAACGCCGCGCGCCCTTGCTCTGGTGTTGAACAAGCTCGCCGCGCTGCCCGCCACCGTGACGCTGGATGCGGTCGGCGAGGCTGTGCTGACCGAAGCCGAGGCCGATGCCTATCGCGATCGCGTACTGTGGCAGCTGCAGCAGGATTGGTGCGCCAAACACGGCCAGAGGCAGGCGCCGCATCTGTCAATCAAGCTCACCGCGCTGGCGCCCGGCTTCGACCCGCTCGATGCCGGCGGCACGCGGCGCCGCGTCTATGCGCGCCTGACCCCCATACTCGAACTGGCCGCCGAGCGACAGGCGACGGTGACCATCGACATGGAGCATCATGAACTCAAGCAACAGATCGTCGATCTGTTTCTCGATGCGGTCGTGCATTTCAACGACCCGCGCTGGCAACCCGCCATCGCATTGCAGGCCTACCTGCCGGAGACCCGCGACGACCTGTCGCGCGTGCTGGAAGCAGCCCAGCGCAGTGGCCGCCGCCTTGGCGTGCGGCTGGTCAAGGGTGCCTATTGGGATCAGGAGCACGCCTGGGCGCTCGAACGCGGCTGGCCCATGCCGTGTTATCTGGACAAGGCAGCCACCGATGCCAACTACGAGGCACTGACGGCGATTCTGCTGGCGCGCACGGACACACTGCACGTTGCTATTGCCGGCCACAACCCGCGCAGTCTCGCCGTGGCGATTGCGCATGCGCGACAAGCGGGGCTGACCGCTACGCAATGGGAAATCCAGATGTTGCACGGCATGGCCGAACCCTTGCGCGACGCACTGATCGAACAAGATGTGCCGTTGCGCATCTACGTGCCCACCGGCGACCTGCTGTCCGGCATGGCTTACCTCATACGGCGCCTGCTCGAAAACACCGCCGGCACCTCCATCCTGCGCCAGACCTGGCTCGACGAGGCGCAGGATGCCGCGCTGTTGCAAAGACCTGCGCCACCAGTGCCGTCGGCCTCAACGCCGGTCAGCGCGCCGCCGCCGACCCTGCCCCTGAGCGACTTTTCACGGCCGGAAGTCAGGGCCGCATTCCAGCGCGCACTGGATTCGATGCAGGCCCAGTTGAGTGAAAGGCCCGCTACCGGTGCAGAGCGCTACCAGAGCCGCAACCCACACGCGCCGCAACAGATCCTGGGCAGCGCCCGAATGACGCCGTTGAATGAAGTCGACGCCATCATTGCAGCAGCGCGTGCAGCGCAGCGGGGATGGGCCGCGCGGCCCGTCGTCGAACGCGTAAACACCTTGTCGGCGCTGGCCGATCACATTGACGCCGCCCGTCATCACTTTGCCGCCATCCAGGTGCTCGAAGCCGGCAAACCCTGGCGCGAGGCCGATGCGGACGTCGCCGAGGCGATTGATTTCCTGCGCTACTACGGCGCGCAGATGCTGGCGCTGTCGGGCGACCATGCGACCGTCGATTTTCCGGGCGAGCGTAACCGCTATTGCTACCGGCCGCGTGGCCTGGCTGTGGTGATCGCACCGTGGAACTTCCCTCTCGCCATACTCACGGGCATGACTGCCGCAGCGCTTGTCACCGGTAATGCGGCGCTGATAAAACCCGCCTTGCCCGGCCTGCAGAGCGCATTGGCACTGCGCGCTGCCATGGATGCGGTCGGCATTCCCCGGGATGTGTGCCCGTTGCTGATCGGCGATGCCGACCTCGGGCGCGCCCTGGTCGCCCACTCCGCCGTCGAGATCATCGCGTTTACAGGTTCGCGCGCGGTCGGTCTGGATATTCTGCACGAGGCGCATACGCCGCGCTCAGGGCAGCGCCACATCAAGCAGGTGGTGTGTGAGATGGGCGGCAAGAACGCCATCGTGGTCGATGCAGACGCCGATCTGGATGAAGCGGTCGGCGGTATCCTGGCCTCGGCTTTCGGTTACAGCGGCCAGAAATGTTCCGCCTGCTCGCGCGTAATCGCGGTCGAAGCGATCGCGCCGAGCTTGCAACAAAGGCTGGTGGCTGCGGCTGCGACCCTGCGCTGGGGCGACCCGGCCGACCCCAGCTGCGATCATGGTCCGCTGATCAGCGCGGCAGCACGCCAGAAGGCGCTCGACTACATCGCCATCGGTGGTCAGGAAGCGCACCTGCTATGGCAAGGCAGCGTGCCGCAAGGTGACGGCAGCGGCTGGTATTGCCCGCCGACGATCTTTACTGAGGTCAGGCCCGAGCATCGCATTGCGCGCGAGGAAATCTTCGGCCCGGTGCTGGCGCTGATGACAGCACCCGACTTTGCCACAGCGCTTGCCATCGCCAACAACTGCGACTACGCGCTGACCGGCGGTGTGTACAGCCGCCTGCCGCGACATCTCGCACTGGCTCGCGACGAATTCCGCGTCGGCAATCTCTACCTCAACCGTCGCACCACCGGGGCGCGGGTCGGTGTCCAGCCTTTCGGCGGCATCGCCCTGTCCGGAACCGGCATCCAGGCCGGTGGCCCCGACTATCTGAAGCAATTCATGTGGATGCAGAGCAGCAGCGAAAACATCATGCGCAAGGGGTTCGTGCCAGGTGGCGAGTGAGGATGGCACGGGAGTTTGGCGAGGAACCGTGCAGACCAGGATCGGTCGAATCAACAAGCCTGCCGAGAGGAGAGGATCATGAAAGAGAGCGCTATCGAGCTTCTTCCGGTCGCCTACGGTGGCGGCGCGCGCTACCGCGGTTGCGAGGATGCGCCGGCGGCATTGCTGTCGCTCGGCGTCGAGGCCGCCT
>DATMTO010000250.1:0-8114 GCA_035564055.1 Rhodocyclaceae bacterium
TCAAGATGGCCAGCTCCGACATGCTGGTCTGCAATTTCCGTTTCGACGACACCCTGCTGCTGAACCTGCTCTCCAATCACGAGCGCGATCGCGGTGTCGGTCAGATCCACGCTGCCATCCTCGCGGCCGGCAAGCCGGTCGAAGCCGTCGCGTGAGTTCGGGAGTGCGCGTGCGCAACAAGTCCGTCATCTCAGAAGCGAGAGACATCCGCCTGGCCATCGATCTGATCGAGCTGGGCGCTCGCCTGCAGATGCTCGAAGCCGAGACCAACCTCTCGCGCGAGCGCCTGCTCAAACTGTACAAAGAAGTGAAGGGCGAGTCGCCGCCCAAGGGTATGCTGCCTTTTTCGACCGACTGGTTCATGACCTGGCAGCCGAACATCCATGCCTCCTTGTTCATTGCCTACCACCGCTTCCTCGGCAAGCACACCGAGCTGAAGGGCCTGGAGCTCATCATCAAGGCCTATCGCATGTACCTCGATCAGACCCGCCGCTGCGGCATGGACACTGTCCTGTCCTTGACGCGGGCCTGGACCATGGTGCGTTTCTTCGACGCCAATATGCTGCAACTGGCGACTTGCCGCGAATGCAGCGGTGAGTTCGTTTCGCATGCCTATGATCCGACCAAGGGCTATGTGTGCGGGCTTTGCCATATGCCGGCCCGCGCCGGCAAGACGCGTCGCGCCGCCGAGGCGCGAGCAGCCGCTGAACAAAGCGCCGTTTAGGCGCTGAACTGTCGCACGCGTCAGACACAAGGCCCGGGGCATTGCCTCGGGCCTTGTTTTTTTGCAGGATTGCTCACGACCCGGTTTCAATTTACGGCTATTATCTGGCTTTAATATTGATCGATCTGGCTGCGATTCCTGACCGCGGCCGGTTTTGCGGGGGGTTTGATGTTACTGCTGGTCGGTTACGTGATCATCCTGGCCGCTTCTGTCGGCACGTATTCCGTGCACGGAAGCCTGGGGGCACTCTGGGTGCCAATGGAATATCTGGCCATCGTCGGTCTGACCATTGGCGGCTTCGTCGCAGGTAATGGCACCAAGGCGATCAAGGCCACGCTGGGGGCGCTGCCTTCGGTGCTGAAGGGTTCGAACCTCAACAAGGCTCACTACATGGAGCTGCTGGCCATGTTGTTTGAGGTGCTGGCCAAGGTGCGCAAGGAAGGTCTGATGGCGATCGAGGGCGACATCGAGAGTCCCGAGGCAAGTCCCATCTTCTCAAAATATCCGGGCATCTCCAGCGATCATCACGTGATGGAGTTCATCACCGACTACCTGCGCATGATGGTCGGCGGCAACCTGAATGCCTTCGAGATCGAGAATCTGATGGACATCGAAATCGAGACCCATCATCATGAAGCGCACATGCCGGCCCACATTATGAGTAAGGTGGGTGACGCAACGCCGGCCTTCGGTATCGTTGTTGCCGTGATGGGCGTGGTTAACGTGATGGGTTCGGTCGGCGAACCGCCGGCGGTGCTGGGCAAGATGATCGGCGGCGCGCTGGTCGGTACCTTCCTCGGTATTTTGGTGTCCTACGGTTTTGTCGCACCGATCGCCAGTCAGCTCGAGCAGAAGGCCGAAGAGGGCGGCAAAATTTATCAGTGCATCAAGGCCGTTCTGCTCGCCAGCATGAACGGCTATGCGCCCCAAGTGGCGGTCGAATTCGGCCGCAAGGTCCTGTACGCCAGCGACCGCCCGACCTTCTCCGAGCTTGAGGAAGACCTCAAGTCGCGCAAGGGCAAATGAGTTCTTGCATGCAGCGGAGTAGCCTAAATGGCTGATGATCAGCAGCCTATCGTCGTCAAGCGCATCAAGAAGGGCGGGGGCGGCGCTCACGGGGGTGCCTGGAAGATCGCCTATGCCGACTTCGTGACGGCGATGATGGCTTTCTTCCTGCTCATGTGGTTGCTCGGTTCGACGGCCAAGGGCGATCTCAAGGGCATCGCCGACTATTTCCAGACGCCGCTCAAGGTGGCGATGTTCGGCGGTGAGGGCAGCGGTGACGCGAGCTCCGTGATCAAGGGCGGCGGTACCGACCTGACCCGCGACAGCGGGCAGAAGAAGGCCGGCGAGACCGATGATCGCCGCCGCACCATGAACCTGCGTGACGCCGACCTGAAGGAGGCGTTCGAGCAAAAGGAGCGGCAGCAGCTGGAGGGGCTCAAGCAGCGCCTGGAAAAACTCATCGAAGCCAATCCGATCCTGTCGCAATTCAAGAAGCAGCTGCTGATCGACATGACAACCGAGGGCTTGCGCATCCAGATCGTGGACGAGAAGAATCGTCCCATGTTCGATTCCGCCAGCTCGGAACTCAAGCCGTACACCAAGGTGATTCTGCGCGAGATCGGCAATGCGCTGAATGGCGTGGAAAATCGCATCTCGCTGTCGGGGCATACGGACGCGACGCCGTATGCCGGCGGTGACAAGGGTTTTGGTAACTGGGAGTTGTCCACCAATCGAGCGAATGCCTCGCGCCGTGAGCTGCTGGCAGGCGGTATGGACGAAGGCAAGATGCTGCGCGTGGTCGGCCAGTCCTCGACAGTGTTGTTCGATCCCAAGGACCCTTATGCGGCGAGCAATCGCCGTATCAGCATCATCGTGCTCAACAAGCGGACGGAAGAATCCATCATGCGCGATGGCAAGCCTGAGGACGCCACGGCAAGTGGCGAAAACTCGGGCGTATTGACGGTGCCGGCGCAAGGGCAGTAACCGGTCGCTGTTTGACAGAGGAAAGCAGGAGGAGAGTGGGATGACAAAGACAATATTGGCGATCGATGATTCGGCCTCGATTCGTCAGATGGTGGCATTCACGCTGAAGAGCGCCGGCTATGAGGTGCTGGATGCGGTCGACGGGCAGGATGGTCTCGACAAAGCCAAGAGCAATAATGTCAGCCTGGTGCTCACCGACCAGAACATGCCGCGCATGGATGGACTGACGCTGATCCGCACCTTGCGCGCGCTGCCCCAGTACAAGACCACCCCCATCCTGATGTTGACGACCGAATCTTCGGACGCCATGAAGCAGCAAGGGCGTGCCGCCGGCGCCACCGGTTGGCTGGTCAAGCCCTTTGATCCGCAAAAGCTGCTTGAGGTTGTCAAGAAAGTCATCGGCTAACCGCAGCCTGCAACTCGAAAAGCCCAAAGCCCGGCTGTCAGCCGGTATGTGAGGAGGGATGCATGTCCTATGACATGAGCCAGTTCTACCAGGTGTTCTTTGCCGAAGCGGCGGAACATCTGGAAAGCATGGAATCCCTGTTGCTTGCGCTCGACCACGCACACCCCGACACCGAGCAGCTCAATGCCGTGTTCCGCGCTGCCCATTCGATCAAGGGCTCGGCCGGCACGTTCGGCTTTATGGACATGGCCGATCTGACCCATGTGCTCGAAGGCTTGCTGGACAAGGTGCGCAAGGGAGAGCTGGGTCTCAGCGATGCGCTGGTGGATGCCTGCCTGGAAGCGCGTGACGTGCTTGGCGGACAGCTCGCCAGCCATCGCGACGGCGCTTCCTCGGATCCTGCCGCTGCCGCAAACGTAACCGCCCGTCTGGCGGCGCTGGCCAGCGGCAAGCCGCTGGCGGTCACGACCTCCGCCGCAGTCGCAGCAGCGACGGAGGATGCGGATGCCGTGTTCGAGTTTGTGCTCGACGCACCCGAGTCCAGCCATGACCCCGTGATTGAAGTGCTGTGCGCCGAGCTGGAGGATTTCGGCAGGGTCAGCATCGAGTCCCGCGCAACATCGGCGCAGGCCCCGTGGTTTCTGCGCATCCAGCATTGTCGCGACGTCAAGGGGGCCTGCGAGGTGATTGCCTTTGTCGCCCACGACGTGCGTCTCTCCGCCAGCGTGGCCGAGACGGCGGCGGACGACGAAGCCTGGGGATTGTTCGATGCGCCGGCCGCCACCACCGCCGACACCGATGGCAGCTACGGCTTCTTCGAGCCGACCGGTGACGTGGTGGAGGAGGGCTGGGGTCTGTTCGAAGCGCCTGCGCCGACAGCGTCGCCGCAGGCGGCGGCCGACGCGGCGGACGGTAGCTACGGCTTCTTCACCGAAGTGCCGACAACGCCGGTGCGGCCGGTAGAGACAGCCCGTCCGTCGGCCAGTGCGGCGAATGCCGAGACGACCATCCGAGTCGGCGTGGACAAGGTGGACCTCATCATCAATCAGGTGGGCGAGCTGGTCATCACGCACGCCATGCTGCAACAGATCGCCAGCGTGCTCGACCCCATCCAGTTCGAGCGTCTCCACGCCGGACTCGCTCAACTCGAACGTAACAGCCGCGATCTGCAAGCCTCGGTAATGTCGGTGCGGATGGTGCCGATTTCCACCGTATTCAACCGCTTCCCGCGTGTAGTGCGCGATCTTTCCGGCAAACTCGGCAAACAGGTCGAGCTGAAGATGATCGGCGAGGGTACCGAGCTTGATCGAGGATTGGTCGAGCGCATCGCCGATCCGCTGACGCATCTGGTGCGCAACAGCCTCGATCACGGCATCGAATCGCCCGAGAAGCGTGCGCAGGCGGGCAAGCCGCCGGTCGGGACGGTAACGCTAAAGGCCTATCAGCAGAGCGGTACGGTGGTGATCGAAGTCGGCGACGATGGCGCCGGCCTCGATCGTGAGCGGATCCTGGCCAAGGCGCGCGAGCGCAACATGCTGCCGGCCGGCATGAGCGACGCCAGTCTGAGCGATGCCGAGGTCTGGAGCCTGATCTTCGAAGCCGGATTCACGACTGCCGACCAGGTTACCGATGTGTCGGGTCGCGGTGTCGGCATGGACGTGGTCAAGCGCAACATCACCTCGCTGGGCGGGCGTATCGATATCGAATCCATGGCCGGCATCGGCACGCGCATGACGGTACGTCTGCCACTGACGCTGGCCATCGTCGACGGAATGTCGGTGGCCGTCGGCAGCGAGAACTACATCGTGCCGCTCGGCTACGTGCTGGAGTCGCTGCAGCCGATGCCCGAGGTGATCAAGCGCATGGGCGGCGTTGACAGTCTGCTGCAGGTGCGCGGCGACTACCTGCCGGTGATTGCGCTGCACGAACTATTCGGCATCCGCGATGCCGAGACCGATTTCACGCGCGGCATCATGGTGCTGCTTGAAGTGGACGGGCGCCGCGCCGCACTGTTCGTCGACGCCCTGCTGGGCCAGCATCAGGTGGTGATCAAGAATCTGGAAACGAACTATCGCAAGGTGCCCGGCATCGCGGCGGCAACCATTATGGGCGACGGTCGCGTGGCCTTCATTCTCGATGCAGTGGCGCTGGTCAGCAAGGCCGGTGAGGGAATGCCGGCGGCGGCTTGAGGAGAACTATGAGCAAGAACGACACGATTGAGCAACACCGCCAGGAGTTCCTGACCTTCGTTCTCGGCGGCGAAGAATACGCAATCGACATACTCAAGGTACAGGAGATCCGCGGCTACGATGCGGTGACGCCGATCGCCCATGCACCCGAATTCATCAAGGGCGTGATCAATCTGCGCGGCGCCATCGTGCCCATCATCGACCTGCGCATCAAGTTCGGTTTGGGCAAGCCGGAGTACACCATGTTCACCGTGGTGGTGATCCTGAACGTTGGCAAACGCGTGGTCGGCATTGTGGTCGATGCCGTGTCGGACGTGATTGGCGTCGGCAGCGATCAGCTGCATCCGCCACCGGAGCTGTCACGGGCGGTTGACCTGCGCTACATCACCGGGCTGGCGATGCTCGACGAGCGCATGCTGATCGTGGTCGATATCGAGGGGCTGATGCTATCTGCCGATATGGCGCTGGTCGACGAGGCGGTTGCCTGAAATGAACAAGACAAACAAGCAGTCAGTAGGGGAGGAAAAGTCATGAAACTGGACATCTTGGCACCGGGCCGGGCGATCGTTGATCGTTTCCGTTTTGGCACGAAATTCACCATTGTCGGCCTGCTCTTGCTGCTGCCGTTCGGCGTGCTTTTCCATGCGCATTGGCAACGCACGAACGCCGACATCGTGGCCACGCGCCATGAGCGCGAAGGCCTGCAGTTGATCGCGCCGGCCATGAACTTCATGCAGGCGGTGCAGTTTCACCGTCGTTATACCCGCGACATGTTGTCCGGCATGCCGCAGGCGGCCGCCAGCCAGGCCGATGCCCGCAGCCGCGCCGACGAGGCGCTCGATGTCTGGGCTGCGGCGAATGTGCTCTATGGCGATGAGCTGGATGTGGCGCGTGCGCATGCCGACATTCGCGCGCAATGGACCGGCTTGAAATCGACGCCAGCCAATACGGCTAGCGCAAGCAGCATGAACGAGCATGGCCGGCTGGTGGATGCGGTGCAAGCCTATCTGGTGCTGGTGGCCGACAATTCCGGATTGACTATGGATCCAGAGACCCAGGGCTACTTCCTGCAGGAGGTGATTGCACGACGCATCCCGGAACTCGCCGACAGCCTGCGCCTGCTGCGTGCGGCGGCGGTCCAGGCGACGCGCACCAAACAGATGACGGCGGAAGAACGAGTGCTGATGCAAGCGCGCGCCGACGATGTGGAAGCCGCCTATGCGGCACTGCAGGCCAATCTGGGCAAGGCGGTCCGCGACAACAGCGCCTTGCAGGCCAAGCTCACGCCTGTCGTCAATCAGTTGCGCGATCGGCAGACGCAGTTTCTCAGCACGGTAAAGAGTGAGGTACTCGGCGGCCGCCGCATGCAGCTCGACCCGGCCGCGATTTCGTCCCTCGGCAACGAAACCGTCACCACCCTGTATCAACTGCTTGATACCGCCTTGCCTGCGCTGGACGGGCTGCTAGCCGAGCGGAGCGAACGTCTGCAGACGAATTTGCGCAACGACGTGCTGGCCAGCGTGCTCTGTCTGCTGCTGGCCCTGTACCTGCTCGCGGCGCTGCGCAATTCGGTGATTCGTCAGGTCGGCGACCTGCGCACGGCGACGGACGAAATTGCCGCCGGCGATTTCAGCCATCCGCTATCGGTGCACTCCAAGGACGAACTCGGCGAGTTCGCCGGCGCTCTGGATCGGGTGCGTACCGCGCTCGGTGCGCGCATCGATCAGGAGCGCGCGCTGTCCGAGCACATGCAGCGCGTGAAGATGGCGCTCGACAACGCCGGTACGCCTTTCCGCATTGCCGATCAGTCCGGGACCGTGGTCTATGCGAACCCGAAAATGATCGATGTGCTGCGCAGCATCGAACCGGCGATGAAGGAGTTGAACCCCAACTTCAGCGTCGAGGGCTTTGTCGGCAGCAGCATTGCCAATCTCATGAGCGACCCGGTTGATTACCTGAAGCGGCTCGAAACGCTGAAGACGCTGCAGATCAACGAGAAGGAGGTCGGCGGACGCATCTTCAGCATTACTACCGCGCCGGTGTTCGACGACCAGGGCAATCGCCTGGGCACGGTAGGCGAATGGCTCGACCGTACCGAGCAGGTGGCCATCGAGAAGGAGCTGGCGGAGATCGTCAATGCCGCAGCCGCAGGCGACTTCTCGCGGCGCGTGAACCTGGTCGGCAAGAGCGGCTTCTTCCTCAATATCGGACAAGGCCTCAACCAGCTGCTGGAAAGCGGCGAGCGCGGTCTGCATGCGGTGGCGTCGGTCCTGCAGTCGCTGGCGCGTGGCGATCTGACGCAGCGCCTTGACGGTCAGTATCAGGGGCTCTTCGCCCGCCTGCAGAACGATGCGAATGCGACGGTGGAAAATCTCAGCGAGCTGGTGCAGGAAATTCGCGAGGTGTCGGAGCTGGTCAATACGGCGTCGCGCGAGATTGCCGCCGGTAACGCCGATTTGTCGAGCCGTACCGAAGAGCAGGCCAGCAGTCTGGAGGAAACCGCCAGCTCGATGGAAGAGCTCAGCGCAACGGTACGCCAGAATGCGGACAGCGCACGCCAGGCCAACGCGCTGGCAGCGAATTCAAATGTCCTCGCCAGCCAGGGGGGCGCCATGGTGCAGCGCGTGGTCGGCAATATGAGCGATATTCAGGAAGCCTCCAAGCGCATTGCCGATATCGTCGGTGTCATTGATGCGATTGCCTTCCAGACCAATATCCTGGCGCTCAATGCCGCAGTCGAGGCCGCACGGGCGGGCGAGCAGGGGCGCGGTTTCGCGGTCGTGGCGACCGAGGTGCGCAGCCTGGC
>DATMTO010000251.1:0-2043 GCA_035564055.1 Rhodocyclaceae bacterium
AGACCCGGGGCCGGGCGCCGGGCGTTCTCGGCCGCGTAGCGTGCGGTGTCCACCAGCTCGCGCGGCGGGGCGATCTCTTCCGGAATCGTCAGCAGCTTCCAGCGGCGCAGGCGAGCGCCCAGTCCAGCGCGGCTGGACAACACCGAGATCGGAACCGACAGCGAGAGCGCGCCGGTGATCGGCAGCCACCACCAGAATTGTTCCGGACTCATGTAATACACGAGGCCGGTCCAGGCCAGCCCCAGCAGCGTGCCGAAGCCATGCTTGCGCGCGGCGTCGGCCCAGCCGGTTTCATTGTCGGCACGCGACGGCGAGGTCCATTTGATGGTGCGGCCGAGCAGCGAGGCGATGACGAAATGCGTGTGGAAGAGCATGCGCACCGGCGCCAGCAGCATGGAACAGAGAAGCTCGATGACGGTGCTGACGACGAGGCGGATGCGCCCGCCGAACTGCTTGGCCCCACGCTGCAGGATCAGCAGTACGGCCAGCAGTTTGGGCAGGAACAGCAGGGCCGCAGTGCCGGAGAACAGGGCCAGCGCCTTTTCCGGATGCCACTCGGGCCAGATCGGAAACAGCTGGCCGGGATGCGTGAAGTACTGCGGCTCGATCAGCGTGTGGGTGGCGAGCAGTCCGGTGGAGAGGATCAGGAACATCAGCCAGATCGGCGAGGAGGCATAGGCCATGACGCCGGTGACGAAGACGGCGCGGTGCATGATGTGGATGCCCTGCGCCAGCGAGATACGGAAGTTCATCAGATTGCCCTGGCACCAGCGGCGGTCGCGACCGAGCTCATCGAGCAGATTGGGCGGCATCTCTTCAAAGCTGCCGTCGAGATCGTAGGCGATCCACACGCTCCAGCCGGCACGCCGCATCAGCGCGGCCTCGACGAAATCGTGCGAGAGGATGTTGCCGTCGAGCGGGCCGTCGCCGGGCAGCGGCGCCAGCGCGCAATGTTCCATGAAAGGCTTCAGACGAATGATGGCGTTATGGCCCCAGTAGTGGGCTTCGCCGAGCTGCCAGAAATGCAGGCCGGCGGTGAACAGGTCGCCATAGACGCGCGTGGCGAACTGCTGCATGCGCGCATAGAAGGTATCGCGGCCGGAAGCGCGCGGCGCAGTCTGCACGATGCCGGCATTGGGGCTGGCTTCCATGATCTTCACCAGTGAAGTCAGGCAGTCGCCGGTCATCACGCTGTCGGCATCGAGCACGACCATGTAGCGATAGTTGGCACCCCAGCGGCGGCAGAAGTCGTCGATGTTGCCGCTCTTGCGCTTGACGCGGCGGCGCCGGTGGCGATAGTGAAGACGGCCGGCCGCTGCTTCGCCCAGCGCCTCGCGCAAGGCCTGCCAGGCATGCAGTTCGGCGACGTAGGTGTCGGCATTGCTGGTGTCACTGAGAATGAAGAACTCGAAGTGTTCGAGGTTGCCGCTGCGCTGCACCGACTCGATGGTGGCGCGCAGGCCGGCGTAGACGCGTGCGACGTCCTCGTTGCAGATCGGCATCACCACGGCAGTTGTGGCCCCGGCCGGGATTTCTTCGATCTGCGCCATGCGCCGCGAGATCAGGTATTTGTCGCCGCCGCGCAGCTGCACGAAGAAGCCTGCCAGCGCCGTCCAGAAGCCTGACGAGACCCAGCAGAAAAGCAGGGCGAACAGGGCCAGCATGAGGAGCTCAAGCGGTTTGCTGCCGTGATAAGGCAGCACTTCGCGCATCATCCATGTGGCCAGTGCGGTCTGGCTGAGCATCAGCATCAGCAGCACGATGCGGCGCACGCGGCCGCTCGGATTCCAGTTCACGCGCGGCGTCGGTGCCGATGGCATGAGCGGCGGTGGCTCCGGAATCGCGTCGTCGCCGGCTTCGATACGCTGGTTGGCATCTTCCACCCAGCGCGAAAACGGATTCAGGTTGCCCCACGGCACCGGCACCATGGAGCGGCGCTCAAGCGGCGGCGCGAAGGCAATGGGTGTGGCGATGCCGGCCAGCGCGAGACGCTGCGCAACCGACGCATAGGCCGGGTTGGCGCTGCGCGGTACCTGCGCCAGC
>DATMTO010000252.1:0-8103 GCA_035564055.1 Rhodocyclaceae bacterium
GGTTGCCGCCAAGAAGCCGGTCGCTGCCAAGAAGCCCGCAGTGAAGAAGGCTGCCGCTAAGCCGGCTGCCAAGAAGGTTGCCGCGAAGAAGCCGGCCGCCGCCAAGAAGCCGGTTGCCAAGAAGCCTGCTGCCAAGCCTGCCGCTAAGCCGGTCGCCAAGAAGGCTGCCGCCAAGAAGCCGGCTGCAAAAAAGCCGGCCGCTAAGCCTGCCGCTGCTGCTCCGGCCGCTCCGTCCACCGCTGCTACCCCGGGTATCAAGTCGTCCCTGAACCCGGCTGCCGCCTGGCCGTTCCCGACGGGTTCGCGTCCGTCCTGATCCGGTCTCCGGACTCAGAAAAGGCGTGGCTTCGGCCACGCCTTTTTCTTTTGTAGCCCGAGAAAATGCCGGGGCAAGCCTAGCGACTGAAAAACTGTGCCATGCGCCGCAAACCTTCCTGCAGACGTTCCACGCTGGTTGTATAAGCGAAGCGCATGTAGCGATGTGCATCCTGCTGGCCAAAGTCGAGGCCGGGAGTGCAGGCGACGCCGGCATTCTCGAGTAGCCCTACCGCCAGCGCATGGCTGTCCTCGGCCAGGGCGCCGATCTCTGCGTACAGATAGAAGGCGCCGTCGGGACGGGCTGGAATACTGAACCCCAGCTTGCTCAATCCATCGAGCAGTACGTCGCGCCGCGTAGCGAATTCGCGCCGGCGCGTTTCCAGGATTTCGATGTTTTCGGCGCCGAAAGAGGCGAGCGCGGCGTATTGCGACAGCGTCGGCGGAGCGATATAGAGGTTCTGCGCCAGCTTTTCGACTTCGCGCAGATAGTGCGGTGGCACCACCAGCCAGCCGAGGCGCCAACCGGTCATGCCGAAGTATTTCGAAAAGCTGTTGATGACGAACACGTCGTCGCCGAGCGCCGTTGCCGATGGCGCCGCGGTGCCATAGGTCAGGCCGTGATAGATCTCGTCGACAAGCAGGGTTCCGCCGAGCTCGCGCACAGCGGAGTGCAGTTCGTGCAACTGTTCGGCCGCGATCAGTGTTCCGGTCGGATTGGCCGGCGAGGCGAGCAGCAGGCCTCGCGTCTTGCCGTTCCAACTTGCTCGAACCTGCGCCGCGGTCGGCTGGAAGCCCTCTTCGGCGCGAGTGGGGATGCGGCGCACCTTGCCTTCGAGCAGATGCACAAAGTTGGCGTTGCAGGGGTAACCCGGGTCAGGCAGCAGCCACTCCTGATCGCGATCGACCAGCACGCCGAGCGCCATCAGCAAGGCAGCGGACGCTCCGGTGGTGATGACAATACGCTCCATCGGCACCTTGCTGCCGTAGCGCTCGCGGTAGAAGTTGCTGATGGCCTGGCGCAGCTCGGGCAGGCCGAGCGCCGCGGTGTAGAAGACCTGACCGGTGGCGAGAAATTTCTGCGCAGCCGCAATGACGGGCTCCGGTGTCGGAAAGTCAGGCTCGCCAACTTCCATGTGCACGATGTCACGCCCCTCTTGCTCGAGCGCCTTGGCGCGCCCCATCAGCTCCATGACCTGGAAGGGGGCGATGTCCTGCATGCGACGGGCGAGAGTCATGGGCGAGGGGCGTGGCGCTGAAAGCGCGCAGTGTAGCAGTCATGCATTCGGACTTTGTGCCACAATCGTTGCTGAGATTTGCGTAAGGCTTGTGTTTGCAGACAGCGTCGGCGGCATGTCAGCCGGCGTTGCCGCTATCCAATAAGAACGTAGTTCGGAGGAGAACGGTTTCATGGATGAGGACATCCGCGCAGCAGCACTCGAATATCACGCGTCCCCCCGCCCCGGCAAGATCGCCGTGGTGCCGACCAAGAGTCTCACCAGCCAGCAGGAACTCTCCCTCGCTTACACCCCCGGCGTTGCCGCGGCCTGCAACGCCATCGCCGCCGATCCGGCCGAGGCCAGCCGCCTGACCGGACGCGCCAATATGGTCGCCGTGGTGACCAACGGCACTGCGGTACTCGGCCTCGGTAATATCGGCCCGCTTGCCGCCAAGCCGGTGATGGAAGGCAAGGCGGTGCTGTTCAAGAAATTCGCCGGCATTGACGTGTTCGACCTGGAGCTGGCGCAAAGCGACCCCGACAAGCTAATCGACGCCATCGCCGCACTGGAGCCGACCTTCGGCGGCATCAACCTCGAAGACATCAAGGCGCCGGAGTGCTTCTACATCGAGCAGAAACTGCGCGAGCGCATGAAGATTCCCGTCTTCCATGACGATCAGCACGGTACCGCCATTGTGGTTTGTGCTGCCATCCTCAATGGCTTGAAGGTGGTCGGCAAGGAGCTCTCGAGCGTTAAATTAGTCACTTCCGGTGCCGGCGCAGCGGCGCTGGCCTGCCTGTCGCTGCTGCGCAAGATGGGCCTGCCGCTCGAACATATCTGGGTCACCGACATCGACGGCGTCGTCTATGCCGGGCGTACCAGCATGAACGACTCGCTGCAGCCTTATGCGCGCCCCACCGATGCCCGCACGCTGGGTGACGTGATGGCGGATGCCGACGTCTTCCTCGGCCTTTCCGCCGGCGGCGTCCTGAAGCCGGAGATGGTGGCAAAAATGGCCCGCTCGCCGCTGATCCTGGCGCTGGCGAATCCGGCGCCCGAGATTCTGCCCGACGTGGCCAAGGCCGTGCGCGCGGATGTGATCATGGCCACCGGCCGCTCCGACTTCCCCAATCAGGTGAACAACTCGTTGTGCTTTCCCTTCATCTTCCGTGGTGCGCTCGATGTTGGCGCGACCACCATCAACGACGAGATGAAGATTGCCGCCTGCACGGCGATTGCTGAGCTGGCGCACGCCGAACATACCGATGTGGTGGCCGCCGCCTATCACCTAGAGGATGTGCATTTCGGCCCCGACTACCTGATGCCCAAGCAGTTCGATCCGCGCCTGATCACGCGCGTGGCGCCGGCAGTGGCGCAGGCGGCGATGGACTCCGGCGTGGCAACGCGACCGATCGCCGACATGATGGCCTACGTCGCCCAGCTCGAAGCCTTCGTCTATCACTCCAGCTTCGTCATGAAGCCGATCTTCTCGGGCGCCAAGGCCAACCCGGCGCGCGTCGTATTCGCCGAAGGGGAAGAGGAGCGTGTCTTGCGTGCGGTCAAGACCACGGTTGACGATGGTCTGGCCAGGCCCATCGTCATTGGTCGTCCCGAGGTGGTGCAGATGCGCATCGATCGTGCCGGGCTCAAGTTGCGGCCCGGCATCGATTTCGAAATGGTCAATCAGGACTCCGATCCGCGCTACAAGGAGTTGTGGCAGTCCTACTACAAGATCATGCAAAGGAAGGGCGTCAGTGTCGAGGTAGCCAAGCGCGACATGCTGCGCCGGCCGACCCTGATAGGCGCCATGCTGGTTCGTCACGGCTACGCCGACGCCATGCTGTGCGGCACGGTCGGCAGTTACGCGCACCACCTCGAAGTGATCGGCAACGTCACTGGGCGCAGTCACGGCGTGCACGACTTTTACGCCATGAACATGCTGATCCTGCCGGACCGCACGCTGTTCATTGCCGATACCTACGTGCATTACGATCCGACGGTGGAACAGATCGTCGAGATGACGCTGCTGGCCGCAGAAGAGGTGCGCCGCTTCGGCCTGATTCCCAAGGTCGCCCTGCTGTCGCACTCGAACTTCGGCTCGGCCAATACGCCGACGGCCCTGAAGATGCGCCAGGCGCTGGCCATCCTCAATCAGCGTGCCCCCGACCTGGAGGTGGAGGGCGAGATGCACGGCGACGCGGCGCTGTCGGCGGCGATCCGCCAGCAGGTGTTTCCGGATTCGCGCCTCAGGGGCGAGGCCAATCTGCTCATCATGCCCAATCTCGATGCCGCCAACATCGCCTTCAACCTACTCAAGGAGCAGGCCGGTGACGGCGTCACGGTCGGGCCGATTCTGCTGGGCGCGGCGCAGCCTGTGCACATCGTTACGCCGACGGCGACGGTGCGGCGACTGCTCAATATGACCGCACTGCTTTCGGTCGAAACCGCACAACTCAAGAAGAGCTAGCGAGGCGAGCATGGGGGAGCGCGGCAGGACCGCACTGGTGCTGACGGGAGGTGGCGCGCGCGCCGCCTACCAGGTGGGTGTGCTGGCGGCGATTCGTGAAATGCTGCCGGACCCGCAGAAGAATCCATTTCCCATTCTCTGCGGCGCCTCGGCTGGCGCCATCAATGCGGCGGTGCTGGCGTGCTGGGCGGAGAACTTCGGCAGCGGTGTCGACAATCTGCGCCGCACGTGGGCCGGCTTTCATGCCGGCGATGTCTATCGGGCCGACGCCGCCGGCATTGCGCTGACTGGCGCGCGCTGGATGTCGGCGCTGATGCTGGGTTGGCTGATCCGCCAGAATCCGAAATCGCTGCTCGACAATGCGCCGCTGCGCCGCCTGCTTGAACAACGCCTCGATTTCTCGCGCATCGACAAGGCCGTTGCCAGCGGCGCCTTGCACTCTCTCTCGATCACCTGTTCTGGCTATGCGAGCGGCCACAGCGTGACCTTCTTTCAGGGACATCCCGATCTGCAGACCTGGTCGCGCACGCAGCGCTTCGGTGCGCGCACGCAGCTGACGCTGGATCACCTGATGGCATCGTCCGCCATTCCCTTCGTGTTTCCTTCGGTACGCATCAACCGCGAATACTTCGGCGACGGCTCGATGCGCCAGTTGGCGCCGATCTCGCCAGCCGTGCATCTTGGCGCGGAGCGCATTCTCGTCATCGGTGCGGGACGCATGGGGACCGAGAATGAGCGGACCCTGCAGGAAAGCTACCCTTCGCTGGCGCAGGTGGCCGGCCATGCACTGTCGAGCATTTTTCTGGACAGCCTGTATGTCGATCTGGAGCGGCTGACGCGTATCAACAACACCTTGAGCATGATTCCCGAGGCCGTGCGGCGCGACCAGGGGCTGTCCTTGCGCCCCATCGAAACGCTGGTCATTTCGCCCTCGCAGCGTCTGGATACGCTCGCGGCCAAACATGCACGTGCCCTGCCGATGCCTGTGCGCGCGCTGTTGCGAGGGATCGGCGCCATGAATCGTCGCGGCGGGGCCTTGACCAGTTATCTGCTGTTCGAGCCGGAGTACACGGAGGCATTGATCGAGCTCGGCTATGCGGACACCATATCGCGCAAAAGCGAAGTATTGCAATTCCTTGAATAGGTTTCATATTTCGCATGAACTTCTTGCGCTATCTGTTTAATTTTAAGAGAATACTGCCGTAGATGTCGGAGAGGTCCTATCCAGGGGTGGTGGGACGTAGTCCCGGCGTATGGAGAGTTGCATGAAGAAGACCCTGCTGGCTGTATTGACGGTAACGTCTCTGGTTTGTGCGCACGCGCAGGCGGAAACCACCACGCACAAGAAAAAGGCGGCAGTCAGCAAGACTGCAGCCAGCAAGACTACGGCCAGCAAAGCGACCGCGAGCAAAACTGCGACCAGGACGGTGGCTCACAAGTCCGCCATCAAGCAGGCCTCGGTCCAGGGCGACCGCCTGGTCGGCGACTCGCAACCCCTGAGCGCTGCCGCACTCGGCCTCCAGTCTTCCGCCTTCCTGGTGCAGGACCAGACCACCGGCTCGGTGCTTTACGAAAAGAACGCCTCGGCCGTGGTGCCGATCGCCTCGATCACCAAGCTGATGACCGCCATGGTCAGCCTCGATGCACAGCCCAATCTGCATGAGGTCATGACGATTTCCGAAGACGACGTCGATACCCTCAAGGGCACGCGCTCCCGACTCAAGGTGGGCACCCAGCTGACGCGCGAAGAAATGATGCGTCTGGCGCTGATGTCCTCGGAGAATCGTGCCGCCTCGGCGCTGTCGCGCTATTACCCGGGCGGCCGTCCGGCTTTCGTCGCTGCCATGAATCGCAAGGCGCAATCGCTGGGCCTCGTCGATACCCACTTCGAGGATTCGACCGGCTTGACCTCCGCCAACGTCTCTTCCGCCCGCGACCTCGTCAAGATGGTCGCCGCTGCCCACCAGTATCCGCTGATCCGCGAATTCACCACCACTGCCGAATACGACGTCATTGTCGACGGCCGCGTGCAGGAGTTTCACAACACCAACAGCCTGGTACGCAGCGCCAACTCGGGCTGGGACATCGGCCTGTCCAAGACCGGCTTCATTAACGAAGCCGGTAAGTGTCTAGTGATGCAGGCCTGGTTCAACCAGAAGCCGATGATCATCGTGCTGCTCGACTCCTGGGGCAAGATGACCCGTATCGGCGATGCCAACCGCATCAAGAAGGCGGTCGAGCGCTACGCGCTGTCGGGCAAGCCGAACACGATCTGAGCGACCAGATCCTCAAACAAAAAGGCCGGCAATATGCCGGCCTTTTTGTTTCCGGCTAGGTAGCGCGGGCTTGGGGCTGTGCGATCACTGTTTGATGTAATTCCGCCAGCCGCCCAGATGACTGATGTCTGTGGCTTCGGCTGTAGCGACGGATTCGCAGACGAAACCCTGCACCGCGCTGCCGTCAATCAGACGCACGGTACCGATACCCAGCGGCGCCGGAATGCCGACGACAAAGCTGCCATAGTGCGCAACCGGAACTTCCCATACTTCCAGCGCAATCGAAGTGCCGCCCTGCGATACGCGCACCATGCCGGGCCGGTGCGGCGGGCCGCCGGGCAGGGCGTAGAGCTTGTAGTCGGGCGACGAGAATGTCACCGAATGCAGGCGGGCATTGCGGTCCGTCAGCTGCCAGTTCAGCGGCAGGCCGCTCATGTGGGCGCCGCACACCGCCAGCTTGATCATGCCGCTGCCGAGTTCGGGATGCGTCTCCACATCAGGCAGGCGTTGCGCCAGCGCACCCACCGTGCTGACCGTCAGTCGCTGTAGCTTTGCGGCCAGATGCAGCAGCGGACCGTCCTGATGCGCCGGCGCGAACAGGGTGACCCCGAAGGGCAAACCGTTCTTCTGGAAACCTGCTGGCGCCGCCGTGGCCGCGTAGTCGAGCAGGTTCATGAAGTTGGTGTAATAACCGAGGTTGGAATTGTTCCGGATCGGCTCGGCCAGCATTTCCTCGATGGTGTAGATCGTGCCTGCCGTCGGGGTGACAATGCAATCGACTTGTTGCCAAACGGCATCGCAGATCCGCTTCTGATCCTTGAGCGTGTAGCCGTAGCTGTAGGCGTCGGCCGCTGTCCATTTTTTCGCGCCGCCGATGATGGTCTGAATCACCGGTAGCGTGGCTTCCGGTTTGACGTCGAAGAATTCGCGGATCGCCGCATAACGTTCGGCCACCCATGGGCCTTCGTAAAGCAGGCGCGCGGTTTCGAGGAAAGGTGTCAGATCGATTTCGACGACCTCGCCGCCCAGCGATTGCAAGTGAGCCACAGCCTCACCGAAAAGACGCTGCGCTTCGGCGTTGCCGAAAAAGGCCAGATCCTCCGAGCGCGGCACACCGAAGCGGAAATGTTTGGCCTTCCCGAAGTCGAAGCCGTGAGCCTCGGCTTTGCGCGCGAAACCGTCGGCAGCGTCGAAGCTGGCCGCCACCGTCGTGACGGTCTCGGCGTCCTCGGCGGTCAGCGCGAAGATCGAGATCGTATCGAGCGAGCGGCAGGCCGGCACCACGCCGCTGGCCGAGAGCCAGCCGCAGGTGGGTTTGTGGCCGACCAGAATATTGAAGGCTGCCGGCACGCGGCCCGAGCCGGCGGTGTCGGTGCCTAGTGAAAACGAGCAATAGCCGAGCGCAACGGATACGGCCGAGCCCGAGCTTGAGCCGCCCGACACATAGCCGGCGTCAAAACAGTTCTTGCATACGCCGTACGGCGAACGGGTGCCGTTCAGGCCGGTGGCGAACTGATCAAGATTGGTCTTGCCGATCGGAATCGCGCCGGCTTCGATCAGCTTCTGCACGACGAAGGCGTTTTCCGTTGGGGTATAGGCGTGTTCGGGGCAGGCCGCGGTGGTAGGCACGCCGGCGAGGTCGATATTGTCCTTGATGGCGAAGGGGACGCCGTAGAGCGGCAGCGACTTGATGTCCTTGCCTTCAAGCGCCTTGGCGTAGGCGCGCACGGTGTCGGCCGGCAGCTTGTGGATCCAGACCGTGTGGGTGTCTTCCGCGGTGCGACGGATGACTTCTTCGACCAGCTTGGTCGGCGTCAGCGTGCCG
>DATMTO010000253.1:0-10005 GCA_035564055.1 Rhodocyclaceae bacterium
GCCCCGAGTGCCCGCAATCGGCATCCAGCCAGTAGCTGCTACCTGATGCGGCATGTCACAAAGCGGCCGGTCATATCGTCATACTAACGATACCGACTTTCCACCGCCGCCATGACAACCGTTCCCACCGCCGCAAGCATCGCCACCGAACGCGCTCGCCGCTACGACGCCGAGCATGCGCGCCGCCTGCGCGCGCTCGCTTATCGCATGCTCGGCTCGCGCGCCGAGGCCGAGGACATCGTGCAGGAAGTGTGGCTGCGCTGGGCCGAAGTGGATGAAAGCCAGATCGAGAACGTCGGTGCCTACCTGGGGCGTTTATGCACCAACCTCTGCCTCGACAAACTCGGCTCTGCCGCCGTACGGCGCGAGCAATATGTCGGCGTATGGTTGCCCGAGCCGCTGCTCGAAGACGAGATCCTGTTCGGCTGGGCACCCAGCCCGGAGCGGCAGGCAGAGTATGCCGAAGATGTGTCGGTGGCTTTCATGCTGGCGCTGGAACGCCTTTCGCCGCTGGAGCGCGCGGCCTTCCTGCTGCACGATGTGTTCGATCTGGAGTACGACGAAATCGCCGGCCACCTCGATCGCAGCGACAGCACTTGCCGCCAGTTGGTCAGCCGCGCGCGGCGCAACGTCAAGAGCGACTATGCGCGCCGCGAGGTCGCCGAGGAGGAGCGGCAGCGCCTCACCACCGCCTTCGCCGCCGCCATCCGCACGCAGGACATGGCAGCACTGACGCAGGTGCTGGTCGAGGATGCCGTCATGCTGGCCGACGGCGGCGGCAAGGCCAAGTCGATCTCGCGTCCGCTGCATGGCAGCGGCGGCATCGCCAAGGCCCTGATCGGCTGGGCCAAGCTCGAACACAACCACGGCTGGCGCATCGAGCCGGCGGTGGTGAACGGCCTGCCCGGCTGCCTTATCCTCGACGATCATCAGGACGGCGCACTGGTACAGACCGTGGCCTTCTCACCTGCGGCAGACGGAAGTGGCCGCATCGGCGCCATCTACATCCAGCGCAATCCCGACAAGCTGGCCGCGCTGGCGCTGCGGCTGGGCATCCCCGTCACCATTCCCCACTGAGTTTTTTAGCGCGCATGTCACAACATGCTGCGCCGTGTCGTCTTGTCTGTGTACTCGCGCTTTTCGCGAGCGATCACAGACAAGGAAATCCGACATGAACGCACCGCAAGAACTGAATGGCCCGCGCCTCGACTACATGAGCCTCTCGGCCGAGCTGTTCAAGAAATACGCCGCCTTCAGCATGGCCAACAAGATGGATCAGGGTCTCGGCCATCTGATCGACATCCGCGCCTCGCAACTCAACGGCTGCGCCTTCTGCCTCGACATGCACATCAAGGAAGCGAAGATCCACGGCGAGCGCGAGCTGCGCCTGCATCATGTCGCCATCTGGCGCGAATCGAACCTCTTCACCGCCCGCGAGCGCGCCGCCTTTGAATGGACTGAAGCGCTGACGAAGATCGGCGCGCACGGCGTGTCGGATGAGCTCTACGAATCCATGCTCGACCACTTCAGCGAAACCGAACTGTCCGACCTCACCTTCCGTGTTGCCGCCATCAACGGCTGGAACCGCATGAGCATCGCCTTCCGCAACCCGCCCGGATCGAAGGACCAGATGTTCGGGCTGGAGAAGGCCGGCCTGAACTGAACCCACCCAACTGGAACCACACCATGAAGATCGTTGTTATCGGCGGTACCGGCCTCATCGGCAAACAGGTCGTCGCCGGCCTGCGCAAACGCGGGCACGAGGCGACTCCGGCCTCACCCAGCCTCGGCATCAATGCCGTCACCAACGAGGGGCTGGCTGAAGCGCTGACCGGAGCCGATGTCGTCGTCGATGTGTCCAATTCGCCGTCGTTCGAAGAAAAAGCCGTACTGCAGTTCTTCGAGTCTTCCACCCGCAACCTCATTGCCGCGGAACAGGCGGCCAAGGTCGCCCACCATGTTGCTCTGTCCATCGTTGGGACCGAGCGCATTCCCGGCAATGGCTACTTCCGCGCCAAGGTTGCACAGGAAGCATTGATCAAGGCCGGCACGGTGCCCTACACCATCGTGCGTGCCACTCAGTTCTACGAGTTCATGGGCGGCATCGCCGACACCGGCGCGCAGGCCGACGGCGTCCATCTGTCCACCGGCAACATGCAGGCGATTGCCGCCGAAGACGTCGCGGCCGCCATCGTGAATGCTGCGCTGGCGGCACCGATCAACGGCACCATTGAAATCGCCGGTCCGGAAAAAGCGCCGTTGGCCGAATTCGTGATCCGTTACATGCAAGCCAGCGGCGACGCGCGCAACACGGTGACCGGCCCCGACGAGCTGTACTTCGGCGCCCCCATCGAGACCGAGTCGCTCACGCCGCACGGCCAAGCCTATCTGGGCGCCACTCGCTATGGCGATTGGCTGAGTCGGAGGTTCATGAAGCAGGAAGCCGCGATCTAGTTGTTATATTTTCTGCGTCGTAGCTATCAAGGGCTGGCGTCGCACGAATATGGCATTCCCCGATTCGCTGAATCAGAAGTCCAGATGTTTTGCCTGGACTGGGGGGTAACCTAGATCGCCGACAAGGCCGGGGCGTCGGAGTAACGCTGACACCCCGGCATTTTTTCAGTGAAAAATGAAGGAGAACAGGAAGCCACCCGCCAGGAACAGATAAGAGGCCTTCTGAGTCCACGGGTTGCCTGCGGCCACATACAGCGGCACCTGATGCTGTCGTGCATACAAGGCATCGAAGGCCGTCAGTAGGATCGGGATCATGGCGAGTGCGATAATCGGCAGAGACTGTGGGTGCGTCGGCAGCAAGCGTTCGATCAGCCATCCGCAAATCCAAACCGCGCCGAGCCAGAAGCGCAGCATCTGGAAAACTCGTTGCCAGTGGAACAAGAGAGAGAATGCCGCAACCGCTCCGCCGAGGCCAGCACCATACTCGGGAATCATGAGCAGAAGAAGAGCGAGCACGCCCAATCCGCAGGGCACCAGCTGCAAGGTTGGATTGCCGCGCTGCATGGTATTCCGCGCCTTAACCTTGATCCATGCGGCGCCATTCCATGCCGTGAAAAGCACGAACAGTCCGAGCCCCCAAGCGCCGGCGGTAAGCAGTAACTCCTCGGTCGCCCCCTTTGCCGCAATCAGTAGTAACAGCAATATCGCTACAGCGCCTATCAGAGCACGCACGCCATTGACGGCAAAGCGCCAGCGGCCAAAATAGCCGGGGTCGGCAAGCTGGCAGTAGAACTGCGACTGTTCCCGATTGAGCGGCGATGGCCAGCCGTTCAGATCCATATGCAGCAAGCTCGCCAGGCGTGCGGTTTTGGCGACAAAGGTCGGCCGCATCGCCATAAACAGCGCACGCGGCCACTGGAAGGGGCGCTTAAGTTCCCGTAGCGGCTTCCGATCCAGCTCGCCATAGCTCAAGGTACGCTCGTCGGCGATCACTTGTAGTGCATGGCGACGTTCCATTAACCACGGCTCGATACCAAAGCCAAAAAAATCGACGATGGCCTGCAGATGAAGGTCGGATATGAACAGAAGCTCGTTGCGGCGTAGCTGATCGTGCACGGCATCGCCGACGGCAGCTTTAAGCTGCAGCTCGTACAGTTCGGCATGCTGATTAAGCCATGTGCTTAGCTCGCTCTCGGTGCGATCTCTAGCTATCGCCGCCAGCTCGTTGAAAAAGGCATCGAAGGCAAAGTAGCGTGGCGGCGTTTCGATATTCGCCACGTCTTGTTGCGCGGTTTCGCCGGCAGCGGACGGTAATGAGGCTTCGGAGTCTAGTAGTTGCGGGGGGAAGAGCGCATCGTTTTCCTGAGGATCAACCGAACTCGCTGAATCGCCCACCTCTTCCTGGTTCGAAGAGAAGTACTGGGCATGCTGGAGCGCAGTCTGATATGCCTCATTCAGCGCCTGAAAAGCATGTGGATCACTATCGGGACGGGTAGTTTTAAGCTTGCGCGCATAGGCCCGTTTGATCTGCGTTTCATCGGCGTCGCGGGCCAGGCCAAGTGCCTCGAAAGCCCAACTCACGCTTGCGCCTCTATGTAGTCGAGCATTGAAGAAAACTGCTCGCGGTGCTGAGAAATCGTTTCGTTCTCCTGGGTATCCAGAGCCGAACGGAAGCGCAATAGCGCCTCTTGAAGTTGTACCCGCGCCCACAGCAACTCTTCATACAAACGCTCTGCCCGCGCGATCAGGCTGAGATTCTCCTGCTGCTCGCGAGGATGCACCTTGAGCTTCGACAATGCCTGCAGACGCTGGCGTATCTCCTCTGGAGAAAGAACGCCAGGGTTCTGTTCGAGAATCACTTCGTGGGTCTGACCAGTAGCAATCACGGTTGCTTCGACCTGCAGCAATCCGTTGATGTCGTAGGTAAAGCGCACGTCGACCGGATTTTCGTTGCAGCGCTTGGCTGGCACATTAACGCTGATCTTTCCGAGCAGAACATTGTTCTCGACGCGCGGGCTCTCGCCCTGATAGATGTTGAACTCCACCTGCTTCTGCCAGTCACGAATTGGGAAATAGCGATTGACACGACTGACGGGCACAGTACTGTTGCGCTGAATGATTGGATCGAAGATACCCGTCTTGATCTGACCGTCTTCGAGCTCCTTACCGGTACCGACGCCCAGCGTATGCGGACAGATGTCGGTCAGGATTACCTCCTCAAGTTTTTGATCCCGTACCTTCATGCCGGCGGCGACAGCGGCGCCAAGGGCGATCGCCTCGTCCGGGCTGACGTGGCGCAGCGGTAGGCGGCCGAACATGCGCGACACGAGGCGCGCGGTCAGCGGCATGCGCGAAGCCCCGCCCACCAGTATGATTTCGTCCAACTTGTCCGGCGTCAGCCGGGCATCCCGCATGGCCCGTTCGAGCGGCGCGCGTAGCCGTTGTACCAGTGGTTCGCAGATGTCGGCGAAGCGAGCCTCGTCGAGCTTCCATGTCTCGGTATTGCCGCGCAGATTCAGCTCAAGTGCGTGCGCTTCGCCGGGCTGCATCGATACCAGGCGCTTGAGTTCCTCGAGTCGGCGCAGCAACTGCGCCGACTCGCTCGATGAAAGCTGTTTGGCGTCAATGCCAAGGTCACGCAGGCAGGCGTCGCGGGCCGCGTGCAGGAAATCGTCACCGCCGAGGAAATTGTCGCCGGCGCTGGCGTGCACTTCCATGACACCCTCAAACATTTCCAGAATTGATACATCGAAGGTACCGCCGCCGAGATCGAAGACAAGGAAACGCCCGCCCTCTGCGCGCGACTGCAGCCCGTAGGACAGCGCGGCGGCGGTCGGTTCATTGATCAGGCGCTCGACCTTGATCCCGGCAAGCTCACCGGCAATACGCGTAGCCTTGCGTTGGGCGTCGCCAAAATAGGCAGGCACACTGATCACTGCTTCACTGACTTTTTCCCCGAGCGCCGCTTCCGCGTCGGCGATCAGCGCACGCAGTACCAGCGCCGAAAGCTCCTCGGCCCGGAATTGATGCTTGCGGCCCAGGCGAGTGATCCGATCGGTACCCATCCAACGCTTAAAGCTTGCAACAGTCTCGGTCGGCGCTGTGACCAGGCGGTCGCGCGCGGCACGGCCCACCAGCACGTTGCCATCCTCGTCCACGCTCACCACGGACGGAGTAAGCAACTCGCCAAGGGGATTAGCGATCAGGCGCGCTCCGTCTCCGCCATAGACGCCGACCAAGGAGTTGGTCGTGCCGAGATCGATACCGACAATCATTGAATCCTCCGCTGTATGTTTTTCTGGTGACAACAGGCCGCAAGCCGGAACGAAAATATGCCATGAACATGGCGAAAAGTATTCTGGAATTTCAGGGTCTCAGTTTTGCCGTTTTCCCGTTGCAGCATATCGGCAGCAGCCCGCGAGCCGTCGCACCTCAAGCCGCCGTTGCGCGGCGCAACGCCGCTGCCAGCGAGCCATGAACTGCGTGGTCGCCGAGCAGTGTGTCGATCCCGGCGTGGTGCAGTTTGCCGCTGACGCGCGCATTGGCTTCACTCAGCATCAAGCGCACGCCGCGCTTGTGCAGCGTGGTGGCCACCTCTTCCAGCGTGTTGAGGGCGGTGACATCGACGAAAGGCACGCGGCCGAGGCGGATGATCAGCACCCGGGGCAGGGTGTGGCTGGAGATCAGGGCGCGCTCCAGGTTTTCCGCATCGCCGAAGAAGAGCGGGCCGTCGATGCCATACACCACCACGTCATCGGGTAGCGCCGCAAGCCCGGCGGCACGCAGCTCGGCATCGAGTTCGGCATTGTCGTGCGCACGTACCTCGACCGCGCTGGCCATGCGTTGCAGAAATACCAGCGAGGCGAGAATCACGCCGATATTCACCGCCACCACCAGATCGACGAACACGGTCAGCACATAGGTGACGAGCAGAATGCCAACGTCGTAGCGCGGCGCGCGGCGGATCATGCGCACGAAGTGCGGCAGTTCGCTCATATTCCACGCCACCACGAACAGGATCGCGGCCAGTGCACACAACGGGATATGCACCGCCAGCGGCGCCAGCGCGGCGATCACCCCGAGCAATACGGCGCTGTGGGTGATGCCGGCCAGCGGGCTGTTGCCGCCGTTGCGAATGTTGGTGGCCGTGCGCGCAATCGCGCCGGTGGCGGCGAAACCGCCGAACAGCGGCGTCAGCAGATTGGCGAGGCCCTGGCCGATCAGCTCCTGATTGGGATGATGACGCGTACCGGCCATGCCGTCGGCAACCACCGCCGACAACAGCGATTCGATGGCGCCGAGCATGGCAATGGTGAAGGCCGGACCGATCAGCTCGACTATGCGCGAGA
Source organism: Rhodocyclaceae bacterium (assembly GCA_035564055.1). Lineage (GTDB taxonomy): Bacteria > Pseudomonadota > Gammaproteobacteria > Burkholderiales > Rhodocyclaceae. Next base: position 6,804 of record DATMTO010000253.1, read on the forward strand.
AGGAAAGATCGGGCAGCGCCAGCTCGGGCAGCGTTTGCGGAATGCCGCCGAAAGCGCTGCCGATCGTGGCGACCCCGGCTGGATGCCAGATCGCTACGACCAGCGTTGCCGCCACCATGGCGATCAGCGGCGCGGGAATGCGCCTGAGATAGGGAATGCGCGGCGTGACCAGCAGCAGCGTCAGCGCAAAGGCGGCCAGCAGCGCAGTGGCCGCATGCAGGTGCGGCAAGGCTTGCAGCAGATGCAGCAGCTTCTCGTGAAAATGCTCGCCACCGACGGCAGGCAGGCCGAAGAAATCGCGCCACTCGGAAACCCAGATGATGGTGGCAATGCCGGTGGTGAAGCCGACGATCACCGGGTCGGGAATGTAGCGCATGACGCTGCCGAGTTTGGCCCAGCCCATCAGCAGCAGGATCGCGCCGGCCATCAGCGTGGCTGTTTGCAAACCGGCGATGCCGTACTTGGCGGTGATGCCGGCGAGGATGACGATGAAGGCGCCGGTCGGCCCGGCAATCTGCACGCGGCTGCCGCCGCACACCGACACCACCACGCCGGCAATGATGGCGGTGTACAAGCCTTGCTCCGGCTTGGCCCCGCTCGCAATCGCAAAGGCCATGGCCAGCGGCAATGCGACGATGCCGACCACCAGCCCGGCCAGCAGATTCGGCACCCAGTTGGCGGGCTGCAGCAAGCCGGCCCGCTTCGCCTCCAGCAACGCAATCATGAACGCCCTCCCGTCACGACATCAATGCAAGCTGCATTCTATGCCCTGGCGGGCGACAGGCTTTGCGGCGGGTCAAATGCGGCGCTGGCCGCCTTGCGCCGCGCTACGCGAGCAGGACTTCGCCGCCGGCGGCCGAGCGGCTGTCTGACAGCGGCAGATTGCTGGCGCCGCGATAGGCAAAGGCAACCGACATCTTCACCGCGTCCGAATTATTCGGGCCGGCGGCGTGGAACAGTCCGCTGTGGAAGAACAGCACATCGCCAGCCTGCAGCTCCACCGGAATGCCTTGCGCAAACAGCGCCGCATTCTCCGGCGCATCGGGGCGCAGGAAGTCGAGCGGGTCGAGCTGTTCGGGCTTGATGTCAAAGCGGTGCGAGCCGGGAATGACGCGCAGCGCGCCGTTATCCACGCGCTCGTCGCCCAGCGCCAGCCACACCGTGACCAGCTCGTTGCGCGCAAAACGCCAGTAGCGAATATCGCGATGCCAGCCGGTGGCGGTGCCGTAATGCGGATGCTTGGTCATCACGCAGTTGTGATGCGCCAGCGTCAGCACCACCGGCTCTTCCAGCAGCTGTTCCATGCCGGCGACGATGCGTGCATCTTCAGCCCAGGCACGCAGTACCTCGTCGCGCCGATAGGCGTCCTTGAGGCGGCGGACGGTATGCCCGCCCGGGGCATCGAGCGAATCCGGCGCGCCCGGATAGCCGACTTCGGCTTCGTATTCCAGCGGCGGCACCGCGGTGCGCAGATGGTCTTGCACCACGGCGCGCATGCGCACGCAGACCTCGGGCGCCACCATGCCGGGCAGGATCAGATAACCATCGCGGCGGAATTGCTGCAACTGGGCAGACGAAAGAAATGCGGACATGCGGATGTTTCCGGAATGCGGCGCTGGCAACCAGCGCGAGTACCAGCGATTCTATCCGCTGGCGCTTGCGCCGGTCTTACCGGGCATGCATTCAGAACGCATTCTTGGCGGTACCGCCATCCACGCGCAAGGCCGCACCGGTGGTGGCCGAAGCGAGCGGGCTGGCGACATAGGCGACCAACGAGGCGACTTCCTCGGGCGTGCCGAAGCGCTTGATCAGGGAGGTCGGGCGCACCTTCTCGAAGAACTCCTTCTCCACTTGCTCGACGCTCTTGCCTTCCGCCTTGGCCAGATCGGCAACGAAGTCGCCGACGCCGCGCGAACGCGTCGGGCCGGGCAGTACGCTGTTCACGGTGATGCCAGTACCGGCGACGGATTCGGCCAGGCCGCGGGCCACGGAAATCTGCGCCGTCTTGGTCATGCCGTAATGCACCATCTCGGCGGGAATCTGCAGTGCGCTCTCGCTGGAGATAAAGATGATGCGACCCCAGTTGGCTTTCTTCATCGCCGGCAGTACCAGACGCGACAGGCGCACACCGCTCAGCACATTCACATCGAAGAAACGCAACCAGTCTTCATCCGGAATATCCTCGAAATTCTTGGGTTCGAAGATGCCCAGGTTGTTCACCAGAATTTCGATGCCCGGGTATTGCTTGACTAGCGCCTCGGCCGTCTCGGCCTTGCTCAGGTCGCCGGCAAAGCCCAGCGCCTGCCCCTTGGCCGTGGGCTTGAGCGAGGCGATGGCCGCATCGACGGAAGCCTGGCTGCGGCCATTGACGATGACATTGGCGCCTTCGGCCAGCAGTTGCGCGGCGATGGCATAACCGATGCCGGCGGTGCTGCCGGAGACGAGGGCGAGTTTGTTGGTGAGCTTGAGATCCATGGTGTAGTCCTTGTGTGATTGAGCAATCGCTAAGCGTTAGCGGTTCGCTGTTGAACATGGAGTGGGTCAGCAGCAATTCAAGCACGCGCCGAAGATTCGTGCCTTGAAAAGACCATTCGGACTGTCTGAATTAAAGCCTATCAGCTACTCAACCACGGCCCATGCAGGCCGTGACGATGGCAGGCAAGCCCTCAACTCGCTATCCTTCGGCCTTACCTCACACAGCCCCCTGCTAGCCGGAACCTCGCCATGTACTCATCGACCTTTATCTTCGCCAAGAAGCAGTACGACGACGCCTTCTATCGCCTCGACCAGATGATTGCCGAGATCGCGAAGGAGATACCGGGCTATCTGGGCGAGGAGACCTGGGAAAACGCCGAGACGGGGCTGATCTCGAATGTGTATTACTGGGAGACGCTGGAAGCGCTACAGCAGCTCGTCACCCACCCGCGCCACCTCGAAGCCAAGGCCAAGCAAGGCAACTGGCTGGCGGGTTATCAGGTGGTGATTTCGGAAGTGATTCGGGCTTATGGGGATGGTGGGCTGAGCAAGTTACCGACTGTAGGTATCCTATCTCAGGTAGAGCACAAAGGCTGAACACGTTTGGTGGCCGTACTCTGTATCAGACCGAGAACTGCCTGATAGAAAAACGGAGCTGCGGAAGAATGCGAGCGTCGATACTGCTGAAGCTTTCGTGAGTCGCAGAGAAAATGTAAAGCTGCCCTCT